>CAIJTR010000108.1 GCA_903823665.1 uncultured Rhodospirillales bacterium | reverse complement strand
TTTCATCCGCCCTACCCGACAAAGCCCGGGTGCCACCCATCGGCTGTGATCGATCCGTCGGCGAAAATTGACCCGTCCGCTGAAATCGGCCCGTACGTGGTGATCGGGGCGATGGCTGAAGTCGGTGCCAATTGTTGCCTTGCCCCAGGCGTCGTGATCGGCGATGGCGTGCTGATCGGCCCCGGCTCACGCATCGACATGAACACCAGCATCAGCCACGCCCGCATTGGTGCGCGCGTGCATATTTTCCCCGGCGTGCGGATCGGTCAGGAAGGGTTTGGGTTCGCCACCGTGATGGAGCCAACCGGGCCTCGCCATGTAACAGTGCCCCAGCTCGGCACAGTCCGCATCGGGGATGATGTGGAGATTGGTGCCAACACCACCATCGACCGCGGCTCCAGCCAGGAGACGGTCATAGGCGCGGGCACTCGCATCGACAACCTGGTTCAGATCGGCCACAATGTTCAGATTGGCCGAGCCTGCGTGATCGTGGCCCAGGTTGGTATTTCCGGTTCGACCGTCCTGGAAGATTTCGTGGTTATCGCAGGCCAAGCTGGTCTCTCGGGGCATCTTCGAATCGGCCGGGGTGCCAGAATAGGTGGTACTGCAGCTGTGATGACCGACGTTCCAGCTGGGGCTGAATATGTTGGCTCACCTGCTCAGCCGGCCAAAAAATTCTTCCGCGAGCTTGTGACAATGCGGAAACTGGTAGAGGAACACGCGGCCCTTCGGGCTTCGCGCAACAATAATCCGGCACCGGCTGTTCCAGGCGCGGGGCCAGCCGACGAAGTAGGTTCGGACTGATCGATCATGGACGCAACTGAAAAACCCGACGATAGCGTTGCCCCGGCTGGGACGGTGATCCCACTCCTCGACATCGCCCGTATCATGCACGCGATCCCGCATCGTTATCCGATGTTGATGATTGATCGCGTCGAACAGGTGGTGCTGCATGAGAGCGCCATCGGCATCAAAAACCTCACGATCAACGAATCGTTCTTCCAGGGCCATTTCCCCGGCCACCCCGTCATGCCCGGTGTCCTCATCATCGAGGCTATGGCGCAGACATCAGCGGTCCTGGTTGTCGAATCACTGGGCGAAAAGGCGGCCGGTCTTCTGGTCTATTTCATGACGATTGAGAACGCCAAGTTCCGCAAGCCGGTGGTTCCGGGTGACCAGCTGCGCATTCATGTCACGCGGGAGCGTCGGCGTGGCAATGTGTGGAAATTCAAGGGCGTGGCCCGCGTGGATGGCGTGGATGTGGCCGAAGCCACCTACGCCGCTATGATCATGGACAAATAGAGCCTTGAGCGGAATTCACCCCACAGCCCTCGTCGCCCCTACCGCCATCATTGGGAAAGGCGCAAGTATCGGCCCGTGGTGTCAGGTCGGCCCACATGTCACAATTGGTGAGAACGCCCGGCTCATCAGCCATGTTGTGGTGGATGGCAACACCAGCATCGGTGCCGGTGCTGTGCTGTATCCGTTCTGCACGATTGGCATGGCTCCACAGGATCTTAAATACAAAGGCGAGGACACACGCTGCGAAGTTGGTGCCCGCGCCCAGATCCGCGAGCACGTCACCATCCATCGCGGCACAATCACCGGCACAGGCATCACCCGCGTGGGCGATGACTGCCTGCTGATGGCTGGCTCCCACGTCGCACATGATTGCAGTCTCGGCCAAGGCGTGGTCATGGCCAACAACGTGCTGCTCGGCGGCCACGTTACAATTGGAGCAAACGCGGTGATTGGCGGCGGCGCTGCCATCCAGCAATTCGCCCGCGTTGGTCGTGCTGCGATGATCGGTGGCATGGCCGGTGTGGACGGGGATGTCATTCCCTTTGGCACTGTGATCGGCAACCGTGCCCATCTGGCCAGCCTGAACGTGGTTGGCCTCAGGCGTCGCGGCTACGAGCGTTCGCAAATCCACGCCGTGCGCGCAGCATTCCGCCTGATCTTCCGCGGTGAGGGTGTGTTCGCTGACCGTGTTGACACCGCCCGCGCGCAACTGGGTCATGAGGCGTTGGTGACGGAAATGCTAGACTTCATAGCAGGTGACAGCAAGCGCGGGTTGATCCACGCGATGGGGCCGGATGATGGCCACGACGACGATGTCGCCTGATCTGGCTGCATCGTCTCAGCGGAACACTTTAGTTGAGCCTAGTGTTCAACAGCACCGCCGCCCCGCTGCTTCGTTCAGCGTCACAAATCTCAATGGCATGCCGGATGGCAGCATGGCTGGACATCAGACCAAGATCGGCCGCTTCTTCAGCAAGCTTATAGAGTGACAACATGATGCCGTTGGCCGAGGGAATCCCTGGGGCGGTCACAGGCAGGGCTCTGCTTCTCCGCGTGTCTTCTTTATCACTCATCTCGTGCCACTGGTTATCATTGAAATTCAATGTTATCCGAGCCGCCGTGACCGTTACAAGCGAGTATCGAGTGGCCGGTGTGCAGCGTGTGAAAAATGGCTAAAACACCACCATCGCTGGGTATTCTAGCCGGCGGTGGTCCGCTGCCCGGCCAGGTCGCCAATGCGGCACAAGCGGCTGGAAGGCCGGTTTTCCTTGTTGGCCTGGAGGGCTTTGCCGAGCCCGCCGTGCTCGCTCCTTATCCGAACCAAACCATCCGCCTCGGTGCTGCCGGCCAGATTTTGGCGGCATTGCGATCGGCAAACGTGCGCGATCTCGTGCTGGTCGGCCCGGTCCGCAGACCCTCCGTGTTCGATCTCAGGCCAGATGCAGAGGGCGTAAAGATCATGGCCCGCGTTGGCCGTGCCGCGTTCGGTGGTGATGACGGTCTCCTCGCCGCCGTGGTCCGCGTGCTCGCCGAAGAGGGCTTCAACGTCATCGGTGCCCACGAAATCCTCACCGAATCGCTCGGCCGCAAAGGTGTGCTGACGGCCGCCAAACCAGACGCACAGGCCCAGTCCGATATTGATCGCGGCATCGAGGTCGTGCGCGCCCTCGGCCGCGTCGATGTTGGCCAGGGTTGCGTCGTGCAGATGGGCATCGTGCTCGCCGTCGAGGCCATCGAGGGCACCGATGCCATGCTCACGCGTGCTGGACCACTGCACCGCCCAGGCCCAGGCGGCGTGCTGGTCAAGCTCGTCAAACCGGGCCAGGATCGCAGGGCAGACCTGCCCACCATCGGCCCGGGCACCGTAGAAGCCTGCCTCGCATCAGGTCTGCGTGGCATCGCATTTGAGGCGAACGGCACCATGTTAACGGATGAAAAAGCCACAATTGCCGGCGCAGATGCCGGAGGAATGTTTCTTACCGGCATCGAAATCAAGCCTTAACCAAAACCAGGAGCACGCCATGTCGAGCCAGATGTATCTGCACACCATGATCCGCGTCGGCGATCTTGAGAAAAGTGTGGCCTTCTACACCAAAATGCTCGGCATGAAGGAACTCCGCCGCAGCGACGTGCCAGACGGCAAATACACGCTCGTCTTCGTCGGCTATGCCGCCAACCCGGATCAGGCGGTGATCGAGCTCACCTACAATTACGGCGTGGACAAATACGAAATCGGAACCGGCTTTGGCCATCTCGCCATCTCGGTTCCCGATGCAGCCGCTGCCTGCGCCGCCGTCAAGGCCGCCGGTGGCAAGGTCACCCGCGAAGCAGGCCCGGTGAAGTTCGGCACCACCGTCATCGCCTTCGTCGAAGACCCGGATGGCTACAAGATCGAGTTGATCGAGCGCCACTAACAACTCGATGGATCTTTTCGAGGCGGCGCGCGGGCTCATCCCCCTGCGTCGCCGCGTTCGTATCGGCGTCACCGGCCTGCGACGCGCCGGAAAAACCTCGCTTCTGACGTCGCTGGCAGTCAATCTGCTGACGATGGGGCGCGGTGCGAACGCGTTACCCTCATTAACGACCCATCTGGCCGGTCGCAAGCTGAAAGTGGTCGTGACGCCGTCCGGCGCCGAGTCTCTGCCGCGCTTCGATGCCATCGGCAAATCCGCCGCCCTCGCCGCCGATCCTCCGGGATGGCCGAAACCCACCGATGCCGTGAGCCTGCTGTCGCTCGATCTCGATATCGATCAAGGCGGCACGTTCTCCATGCTGCCCCCGCAGATGCTGCGCCTTGAATTCCTGGACTATCCCGGCGAATGGCTGCTCGACCTGCCGCTGCTCGGCCAGGATTTCGCCACATGGTCAGAAACCACGCTGCGCCGGTTGGAGCGTCATCCGGAAGCACGTGAATTCCTCGGCTATGTCAGCGGCCTGCCCGCAGGCGTGGCCGCAGAGGAATCGCTCATCCGCAACGGACATGAGCTTTACGTGGCCGCCCTGCGCGCGTTGCAGGCGCGCGGGCTGTCGCTTCTGCAACCGGGACGGTTCCTCATGCCCGCACCGGGTGAGGCTCCACCCTGGCAGCATTTCTTCCCGATCCTCGGCAGCGGCAAGCTCGCAAGCCTGATGCAGCAGCGCTTTGAGGCCTACACGAAGGCCGTGGCCGAATCTCTGGCCGAACCGGGTTTCGCCAACATCGATCGCCTCGTGGTCGCAGCCGACCTGCTCAGCGCGCTGCACGCAGGCAAAGCCGCATTTGATGACGCCGCAGCAGCACTGGGGCTGGTCGCCGGAGCCCTCTCACAGCGCAAACCTTTGCCGCTCCTCCCCTCGTGGCTGCAACCCTGGGGCATCAGCCGTATCGCCTTTGCCGCCACCAAAGCCGACCACGTCGCCAGCCGCCAACGCGCCAATCTACAGGCGCTGATGGAGCGACTGACCGAAGCACCGGGCCACGCCACCTGGCGCGGTTTCGCACTCGCCGCCATCAACTGCACCGAAGATTTCGTCTGGACGCTGGATGGCAGGCCCGTCTCGGCCGTGCGTGGGCACGTGAACGGCCAGGGCGTCGTCCGCTCCTATCCAGGCGAGGTGCCAGACCGCACGCCCGATCTATCGGACTGGGCACATCCTTTCCTATCTCTCCCGGATTTCACCCCGAAGAAACTTGAATCTGGTGGCAGGGGTGCGATTCCTCAATTGGAACTGGACCGTCTGCTGGTCTTTCTGCTGGAGGACATGCTGTGACCGAAACCCAACTCGCCCCACGCGTGTCCCCACGCATCGAGGTCGAAAATCCCATTGGCCTCAGGCTGGAACCGGAGCAACTGCCCGCCGTGATCCAGCCTGACTCAGAGCCCCGCCGCACCGGCACTCTGGGCCTCGTTGCATGGGGTGCCGGCGTATTGATCGCAGGCCTGTCAGCCCTCTCCATCGGCAACTTCATCGCGGACGAGTTCACCCGCGCGCAATGGCTCGGCTGGCTCACCAGCGGCGTCGCCGCAACGGGTGCCGCCCTCATTGCCGCCGCGTTCTGGCGCGAACTGAGCTTCCTGCACCGGCTCGACGGCGTGGACAGACTGCGCGCCGAACTTGCCGACCCGGCCCGCGCCAAGCGCGCCGCCCAAACCTGGCTCGCCTCGCTGCCGCACTCGGAAGGCATCGCCCCCGCCTTGGACGCCGCCACCAGCCCGGAAGCCATCAACGCCCTGCTGCGCGCCGGTCCAGCCAAGGTGATCGCCGAACAGGCCCAAACACTCGGCCGCACCGCCGCCACCCAGATGCTCGCCGTCACCGCCGCCGTGCCTTCCCCGGCGCTAGACGGCGTGATCGTCACATTGCGCGGCATCAGGCTCGTCCGGCAGGTCGCAGCACTTTACGGATTTCGTCCGGGCACGCTCGGCACCATCGCCCTGCTCCGCCGCACCCTGCTCTCAGGTGTTTACGTCACCGGCACCAATATCGCCGTCGATACGCTGGTGAAGGCCGTGATCTCCAACCCCGCGCTGCAAACCTTCGCCGGTGATGTGGCCGGGGCTGGTATTGCCGCACGCCGCATGATCGTCCTCGCCCGCGCCACCGCCGCGGCCTGCAGCCCGGTAGCCCCCGACTAACTCTTGCTGCTGATCTTCCTACGCGCCTCGGCATAAGCGAGAAGCCGCCGACCGAGCAGGGCGTCGTCATCATGCAACCCAGCCCGGATATCGGCACAAATCTTCGCCGCATCGGCCAATTCTGAAATCGGCTCAGCCTGCGCCGCCCGCGCCGCAATCGCCATGGCGTTGGCGATCATCAGCGCCTTATACCGCGCCGCACCATCCAGCCCAGATGCTATCTCATCGAGCAACAGCCGACGCGCCGTCTCCAGCAGATCGGCAGGCCCAGGCTGTTCCAAGCCGCTCATAGCGTCGCCTGCATAATGTGGCACTCCAGGTCCGGCACAATGTGACCCGTTAGCGCCAGTTCCAAACTGCGCTCCGTGCCGGAAATGTGCCGCTCCGCCTGCGAAACCGCGATCACCGCCCAGCGGATATGGGCCGCAATCTCCCAGAACCGCACGCTCGCATCATCAACCGGCACGCCCGACGCCTGCTCATACGCCTCGTAAAGCGCCGCCCGCGTGCCAATCCCGCCCGCCTCAAACGCCGAGCCAAACCGCCAGCATTTGGCGCAGAACCAGCCAAGGTCCTCGTGCCGATCACCCCACCCGGCAAACTCCCAATCCAGCACGCCGGTCACGCCGACATCATCCACCATCAAATTCCCGGTGCGGAAATCATTGTGGCACAGCACAATCTCCCCGCGCGGCGGCGCATAACGTTCGAGATAGCGCAGCCCCCATTCCAGCATCGGCCGCGGCGACCGCCCCGCATCCAAATGCCCACGCATCTCATCCACAAAACACTGTGCCGGTGAAACAGCCGGATGCGGCGACAAAAACGCCAAGGCCGCATTGTCCGACCGCACGCTGTGAACCCAAGCCAACTCCTGGCCCAAGCGCCGCACCAAAGCCTCACGCCCACCGCCCAGCGTATCACTCCGAACAACGCGATGCGCCGCCGCAATGCCCGACACCCGCCGCATGATGAAAAATGGCGCGCCAATCACCAAGGCATCGGCACACAGCATCAACGGCTCCGGCACCGTCACCCCGGCCGCGAACGCCGTGGTCAGCAGCGCAAACTCCTCCGCCCGCGGCCGGGAATGCGTCAGTGTCGCCTGCGAATCAGTCCGAAGCACCCATTCATGCAATACGCCGTCTTGCAGCACGTCCAGCAGCCAATTCTGCTGAATCGCCCCTCCAGACATCAACGACATCGCCGTGATCTCACTCCCCGCCGGCAGCCACGCCGCCAGCTTCGCCCGACGCGCCTCATCCATGCGGACCGGCACCCCAGGAGAAGAAATCCCGCCCCTCACGCCGCAGCGTGTTGGCCAGCACCATCCGATGCACCTCCGACGCCCCATCCACCAGCCGCGCCTGCCTGGCGTATCGATAAATCCACTCGATCACCGTGTCCTTGGAATAGCCCCGCGCACCCAGCAACTGCAGCGCCGTGTCCGCCGCCTTATGCAGCGCATCAGCCACCACCACCTTCGCCATCGAGACCTCCTTGCGCGCGAAGTCCCCTTGATCGAGCTTCCACGCCGCATGCATCGTCAGCAGGCGACCGATCTGAATATCCATCGCCGCCTGCCCGATCAGCCCCTGCACGCTCTCATGATCGACCAGCTTGGCCCCAAAGCTGGCGCGATTTTCGATGTGGGCCGTGGCAATCTCCAGCGACCGACGCGCGAGCCCCGTCCAGCGCATACAATGCGTCAGCCTTGCCGGCCCGAGGCGGATCTGCGTCAGCTTCAGCCCATCGCCCACATTCATCAGCAGATTGTTTTCCGGAATCTCCAGCCCATTGAACGCCAGCTCGCAATGCCCGCCATGCTCTTCCGGCCCCATAATGCCGATGCGCCGCACAATCTCCCAGCCCGACTGCTCGGCATGGAACAGAAACGCGCTGAGGCCCTTGCGCTCATCATCAGAGGTCCGCGCGATCAGAATGAAATGCGACGCCGCCTCTGCCCCGGTGATGAACCATTTCCGGCCATGAATTTTCCAGCCGCTGTTGGTGCGTGTGGCCGTGGTGTAGGTCAGTGAAGGATCAGACCCGCAGCCATCCGGCTCGGTCATCGCAAACGCGCTTTGCACCTGCCCATCAATGATCGGCTGCAAAAACTCCGCCTTCTGCGCCTCCGTCGCCACTTGCTCTAACACCCGCATATTGCCGTCATCCGGTGCCGCCGCATTGAACACCACAGGCCCGAAGATGGAGCGGTTCATCTCCTCATAGCAGGGCGTGATCTCAGCCAACGAAAGGCCGCCACCCCCACGCGCCACCGGCACACTCAGCGCCCACAAACCCTTCGCCTTCGCCTCGGTGCGCAACTCCGCCAACAATCCGAGGCGAATATTCTCGTGCTCATCAAACGACGAGCGCTCCGCCTCCAGCGGGATCAGCCGCGTATCCACAAAATCACGGATTGCCAGACGGATGCGATCAACATTCGGCGCGAGAGTGAAGTCCATTCTTGTGTCGCCAATCTTGCTGCTGGTTCAACGATATTTGTCTGCGGCACGAAGATAGTCGCGCACGTAACGTGTCACGCCATCCTCAAGGCTGGTGAAGCCATGATTATACCCGAGCGCACGCAACCGCCGCATGTCTGCGCAGGTGTAGTATTGATAGGCCGGACGAATGCTCTCCGGCATCTCGATGAACTCAATGCGCGGCGTGTCATCGCAGGCCAGTACCGCCGCACGCGCTAAATCGGCAAAGCTTCGCGCTGTGCCAGTGCCCACATTGAGTATACCGCCAGGCTCGCTGCGAGCGCCCAGCCACAGCATCACGCTCACCACATCATCCACCCAGATGAAGTCGCGCAACTGCTCGCCATCGGCGAACCCATCCTTGTAGGACTTGAACAGCTTCACCGCCTCACCGGGACGATGCGCCGCCACGATCTTGGAGACGAGGCTCTGCATCGCCCCTTTGTGATACTCGTTCGGTCCATACACGTTGAAGAACCGCAGTCCAGCCCAAACCTTCGGTGCCGCCTTCACCCCATGGCGCAGCACCCAGCAATCGAACAGCCACTTGCTCCAGCCATAGAGATTGAGCGGGCGCAGCTTGCTGATCGCATCCAGATCATTGCTGTCTTCAAACCCCAGATCGCCATCGCCGTACGTGGCCGCCGAGGACGCAAAAATAAACGGGATGCCATGCCGCGCGCAGGCCTTCCACAAATCCACCGAGGTGCGAAAATTCTGCTGCACCACCAGATCGCCATCCACAGCCGTCGTCTCGGAGATCGCACCGAGGTGATAAATCGCGGTGATCTCACGCGCCTTCGCCTCAATGAAGGCGAGCAAATCTTTGGGCAAAATGACATCGGCCAAAGGATGCTTGGCAATGTTGCGCCATTTCCCCTCATCACCGAGCCAATCGCAGACAACCACGTCCTCGTGCTGGTCCAGCGCCGCCACCACGTTCGACCCAATAAATCCCGCTCCGCCGGTGACGATAATCATACCGTGCCCTGCGAGCGCGCGATGATGTTCGTCGTGCTGTGCCCTTCCTCGAATTGCAGCAGCGCCACCTCGCCGCCATGGGCCAGCACAACATCATGCCCCACAACCTGCTCAATCGTGCCCCAGTCAGCCCCTTTGAACAGCATGTTCGGCAACAGCCGAGTGATCACCGCCAGCGGCGTGTCCTCATCAAACAACAGAACCAGATCAGCGGCCGCCATCCCAGCCATCACGGTGGCACGCGCAACCTCATTCTGCACCGGCCGCTGCGGGCCCTTCAGCCGCTTCACCGACGCATCGGTGTTCAGTGCCACCACCAGCCGGTCACATTTTGCCCGCGCCCGGCTGAGCAGACGCACATGGCCAGGGTGAATGAGATCGAAACAGCCATTGGTGAACCCCACCCGCAGCCCGCGCGCGCGCCAAAGTGCGACACGACGCGCCGCCTCCTCCAGCCCCACAAATTTCTCATCCGGCTCAGACGCTGGCTCAGACAATGCAGAGGCCAACTCCGCATGGCTCACCGTGGCAGTACCCTGCTTGGCCACCGAAAGCCCCGCGGCCACATTGGCAATCCGCGCCGCCTCCGCCATCTCCGCCCCAGCAGCCAGCATGACCGCGAAACTCGCAATCAGCGTATCGCCAGCGCCCGACACGTCAGACACCTCACGCGCCTCCGTCGGCAAATGCACTGGCGGGGCGTCACGGCGAACCAGCGTGAGCCCCTTTTCGGAGCGTGTGACCAGCACCGCATCCGCCCCACTCGCCTCCAACGCCGCCTGCCCGGCCGCCACGGCACCATCATTGTCACTGGTGGCAATCCCGGTGGCCGCCGTCACCTCAAGCTCATTCGGCGTCAGCACCGTCACGCGCGAATAGGCAGAGAAATCCGAGCGCTTCGGATCAGCTATCACCGGTTTGCCCGCAGCGCGCGCCAACTCAATCGCCCGCGCCAGCACCGCATCCGACAGCACGCCCTTCGCATAATCCGACAGCACCACAACGTCCGCCTGTGGCAAGGCCTCGGCAAAGGCCGCGATCAACCCAGCGGTGGCCACCACATCAGCCGGATGCGTCACCTCTTCATCAAACCGCAACAACTGATGGCTGCCAGACATGAACCGCGTCTTCACCGTGGTAGGACGGCCCTCCGCCAACACACCACGCATCGTGATCAGCGCGTCATCCGCAACCGCCTCCGCCACCTCGCGCCCGGCCTGGTCGTCGCCGATCAGCCCCACAAGAATCGCACGCGCGCCCAGCGCCGAGATATTCTTCGCCACATTGCCAGCACCACCCAGCACGGCATGACGGCGCAGGCCGCGCAGCACAGGAATCGGTGCCTCCGGCGAAATCCGCCGCACCTCACCCAGCACGTAACGGTCGAGCATGATGTCGCCCAACACGAGCACGCAGCACGCGCTGAAATTCGCCAAAGTGGTCATGCGATCATTCCATAGATGCGCACAGCCATAGCGTTGAATACCCTCATTGGGGAGAGGGCACCGATTTGGACTTCATCCGGCACCACGCAGCCCCCACACAGCGCCAGCATTCCGGCGTGCGCGCCTTGCACACGTAGCGCCCATGCAAAATGAGCCAATGATGCGCATCCCGCAGCATATCCGCGGGAATGCGGCGGGTCAGCCCATCCTCCACCTCCCGCACATTCTTGCCGGGAGCCAGCCCGGTGCGATTGCCAAGGCGGAAGATATGCGTGTCCACCGCCATCGCACTTTCGCCGAACGCCACATTCAGCACCACATTCGCAGTTTTGCGACCCACGCCCGGCAGCGCCTCAAGTGCAGCGCGATCATGCGGCACCTCCCCTCCATGCTTCTCGATCAGAAGGGCTGAAAGAGCCACCACATTGCGCGCCTTGCCCTGCCAAAGCCCGATGGTGCGAATATGCCGCCCCACCGCCTCCACCCCCAACGCCACCATCGCCTCCGGGGTTGACGCCTCGGCGAACAACCCGCGCGTGGCCTTGTTCACCGCCGCATCCGTCGTCTGCGCCGACAGCGCCACGGCCACCAGCAACGTGTAAGGGCTGGAAAACTCCAGATCGCTCTGCGGATTCGGATGCGCAGCGGCGAGTGACTCAAGGAACGGCCGCACATCCGCCTGCTTCATCTGTGGCGAGCGGATCGGGTTGGCAGCCGAGATTTTTGCCGCCGGATCAACGGCCGCGCGAGGTTTCTTCGTCATGCCGGAGTGTTTGCAGGCAAGCGAGGGGCTGGCAAGCGGGCAGTCCGCGCTATGTTACGGTGATGAAAGATGTCCCCCTGTTCCAGGCCGTGATCGTCCCGCACCGCAGCCTGTCTCCCGCAGCACTCAAACGCCTGCTGGCCGTGATCTGCATCATGTGCAGCGCGTCCGCCGGAATATTCGTCTGGCTCGGCGCATGGCCCGTCGGCGGCTTCACCGGAATCGAGCTGCTGCTGGCGGCGTTTCTGTTCCGGTTGAACAGCCGAGCCGTGCGGGGCTCGGAATTGGTGATGCTCTCCGGCAACGGCCTGCGAGTCCTCCGCACCGACCCTCGTGGCCGCAAATCCGAAATCACGCTGCAGCCCGGCTGGCTCAACCTCGTGGTCGAGGAACGCCCCGGCCGAGTCCCCGGCCTCGTGCTGGTCGCGCGTGACGTCCGCGTGGAAATCGCCCGCAGCCTCGGCGAGGACGAAAAGCGCGACCTCGCCGAAGCCCTGGCGGCAGCACTGGACCGCATGCGCAACCCACGCTTCGACAATCCACAGCTGCGCGACTGATTAGCCCGGCTTGAACACCCGCAGGCGGTGGCCGTCAGGATCAGCAGCAGTAAAGCAGCGCCCAAAATCCATGTCCGTTGGTGGCTGAATGACCGGCAGCCCGCGGGCCAGCCAATCTGCACGCACCGCGTCCACATCGTCGGCCATGAAGGCCAATTCCGCGGCACCACCTGACGCCATCGCCGCAGGTTCAACCGTGTGGCGAGACCACAACCCCAAACTGGCAGTGGTGGCAGTCCGCCGGCAGCGCAGCGCTTGGATCAGGTCCAGTAAGCGGGCGCTGCGGGACATTCGATCAACTCAGGCCTCGGGCTCAGCTGCCATCGAGCGGAGCAGGTCGAAGAAGCGCTTGCGCACCACCGGGTCGGTGATCCGGTAATAGGCCCGCACCAGTTCCAGCGTTTCACGGTGATGCAGCTTCTCATCCTGGCCGCTGCTGCTGCTGGAACCAAAACCTTCCTGCGCCTCAGCGAAGCCCATCGACGCACCGCCGCCGGACCGACCGCTCGGCACGCCATATGCGTGTGCCAGCCTGTCCGGCATATCGTCATAAAAAAAGCTGATCGGCACGTCGAGCACGCGGGACAGGTCAAACAGACGTGACGCGCTGACCCGGTTCACGCCGCGCTCATATTTCTGCACCTGCTGGAAGGTCAGGCCGAGCGCATCGCCCAAACGCTCCTGCGACATCCCCATCAAAGTCCGGCGCAGGCGCATGCGAGACCCCACATGCGTGTCGATCGGGCTTTGCTTTGCCTCACGGTCGGCCTTTTCAGCACCGGGCAGCTCGAAATCCTCGGCATCGTACGGCGGTTTCACGGCGGTTCCAATTCTGTGCGACGCATCTCGGAAAAATCGGCGAGTCCGCGCCGGCCCATGAAATGGGTTAACGACGAAGGCACGACTGTTACTATCTGGTTGTCCAAAAAGTTAACGGCACAACCACCAATCGTCAACAGTTCACCGCACTCTCGCGGTTGTATCTCGCCAATTTTAATACAGTCTCAATAATTGAAACGTCGCCGCCAGCGCAGTCCAGCCAGCAGTAGCGTAAGCACGCTCAACACCAGCGGAATCCAAAGTGTAAACCGAGCGAACAACGTGGCCGGCAGTGGTCCCGGCAAATCCACCAGCAGCACGCCCTGCTCGCCCATCCCCAGCCTGCCCAGTTCCCGACCATATGCGTCAAACCCGGCGGTGATGCCGGTGTTCGCCGCCCGCATCATCGGCAGCCCCTCCTCCACCGCGCGCATCCGTACCGCCGCCAAATGCTGGCGCGGACCGCTGGAATTGCCGAACCAGGCATCGTTGGTCACGTTGACCATCCAATCCGGCCGGTCCGCCGCATCGACAACCTGACCCGGAAAAATCGCCTCATAGCAAATCAGCGCTCCTGCCGGCGGGATATCCGGCA
The DNA here is from genome assembly GCA_903823665.1 of uncultured Rhodospirillales bacterium. Taxonomy (GTDB): domain Bacteria; phylum Pseudomonadota; class Alphaproteobacteria; order Acetobacterales; family Acetobacteraceae; genus CAIQQQ01. The sequence continues at coordinate 6,103 of CAIJTR010000108.1, read as the reverse complement.
GGCGAATTGTGGCCGGCCCAGTACCCGGGGCCAGCGGAGCACCCGGGAGCAGCTTCAGCGGCACCGGCACCCAATCAGGGATGTACTCGCCAAACGGCACGAGATGGTATTTGTCATACACCGCAACCGCCGGACCGGGGCCGAACAACCCAACAAGACTGTTGCGCGGCCGGTTCTGCTCATCAAAACGAATGGCACCAATCATCGCAGGCCCCACCGACACATCCGCAATCGCCTCGCGGGCATTGGCGTCGGCGGAAACCAGATAGGGGCTTGCCGTCTCCGGCCAGACCACCAGCGTGTGGCGGCCCTGCGCCTGATTAACGCCCTGTTCCGTCAGGCCCAGATAGCGCTGGAACAACTCGCGTGACGCCGAGCGATCATATTTCTGCCCCTGCGTCACATTGCCCTGCACCAGCACCACCGTCAGGTTCGGTGCCACCGGGGCCGGCTGATCCAGTCGCCACAGCCCAAATCCCACCCAAACCGCCAGCGCCGCCACCCCGCCCACCATGGCGCGACGCCCAAGTGCCGGCGTGCAGACCAACAACAGTGTCAGCAGGCTCAACCCATGCACGCCAATCAAGGCCGCCGGCTGGATCATCACGTCGCCGGCCACACCCGGAAACTCCCAAACGCTGCCCAGCGGGTTCCACGGAAACCCCGTGGCGGTGAATTGCTGCGCCAGCGCCATCAGTGACAAAGCGCCCGCAAGCACCAGCACACGCGGCCATCCAGCAGGTGCGCGCGCCGCCAATGCGCACGGAATGCCAAAGAACGGGGCCAGCACGCATGACAGGAACGGCACAGCAAACGGCACCAGCCACCAGAAATGCGCCGCATCCACCAAAATCGCCTCGGTGATCCAGTAGAGCCCCACCAAATGATGGCCAATGGCAAAACAGCAGCCGAGCCAGAAGCCGCGCTTGGGCCCAACACCGTCAAGCAACGCCAACAATCCCGGAAACGCCACCAGCAAAAGCGGTAGCACATATAACGGTGGTAACGCCAGTGCTGATAACACACCGAGCAATCCGGCGGCGAGCAAACGCCTGCGCCCCGCAAGCGCCGCCAATCTCGTCATGAAGCGCATGCTCTACCCTTTGACGATACGATCCACCGGCACGTCGCGGCCGGTCAGCGCCCAGGCGATACACTCCGCCGCCATCACGCCCATATTGATCATTGAACCCGCCGTCACTCCGCTGATATGCGGGGTTGCGATCACCAAGTGGTGATTGCGCAGCGGGTGATCCTGCGCCGGTGGCTCCCCCTCGAACACATCCAGCGCCGCACCAGACAACCGGCCCGACTCCAGCGCCGCCGTCAGCGCCGCCTCGTCAATGATGCCGCCCCGCGCCGTGTTCACCACCATCGCATCGGGCGGCAACAGCGCCAGTGCCGCTGCATCGATCAGATGATGCGTGGCAGGCGTGTAAGGGCAATGCACCGACAGCACATCAGAGCCCTCAAGCAACGCCGCCATGGAAGGGGCCCGCGCCACACCCTCCGGCGTCGCCTCCAGCCGCGGCGACCACGCGGTGATCTTCATGCCGAACGGCATCGCCATCTGCGCAACCGTCCGCGCAATCTCGCCAAAGCCGAGCAGACCCAGCCGCAGCCCCGCCAAATCCCGCACCCGTGCCGAAGGCTCCCGCCAGCGCCCCACCGCAATCGTGGCCCCCAGGGGCCGCAATTCCTTCGCCAACGCCAAAATCATCGCCAGCGTGTGCTCGGCCACCGCAATCGTATTCGAGCCCGGTGCGCGGGTGACAAGAATGCCGCGCGCATTGGCGGCGGGCACATCGACGTCATCCACGCCCACCCCGTGCCGCGCGATCACCTTCAGCTTGGACGAAGCATCCATCGCCGCCGCCGAAACCGGGCCTTGCCGGGTGAGAATGGCATCGGCCTGAATTTCACCTGCAAACTTCGCCACCTCCTCGGCGGAGGGATACGGGCGCATGTAATGAATATTGCACCCAGCCTGCTGCAGAATTTCCACCGCAGGCTCCGCCAGGAAGCGAGACGTCATGATGACGTTGAAACGCGTCTCCAAAGCGCTCAATCCGCCTCGCGCTGGTCGCGCTCATAATGTCGCAGATATTTCCGGGTCACGAGTTCGGTCTTCACCACCACCGCCACATCGGTCGTGTTGAACTGCGTGTCGATCACTGCGCCATCACCCACAAACCCGCCGAGACGCAGATACCCCTTCACCAGCGGCGGCAATGCTGCCAGCGTCCGCCGCGGGTCGGTCCCGGTGTCATCAATCCGCCGCATCTCCACAAACCGCTCCGGCAGCGCACGCGGGCAAATTTCCGCGGGTGCCAAGTGATGGTTGTAGAGATAGGTCAGCTGGCTCGCATTCTGATCCGGATCGATGCCGGGCAACGACGCACAGCCAAACATCAAATCGATGTTGTGCAGCGCCACATACGCCGCAATCCCGCGCCACAGCAGCTGCATGGTCGAGCGCCCACGATGCTCACGGCTCACGCACGACCGTCCAAGCTCCAGAATCCGTCCCGGAAAAGCCAGCATCTTGGAGATGTCGTATTCGTCCGCCGAATAAAACCGCCCGATCCGCTCGGCGGCGGGACGGCGGATCAGCCGATACGTGCCGACCACTGAATCCGGCCCATCGCCCAACTGATGATCGATCACCAGCAAATGATCGGCCACCGTGTCGAAATCATCCTTGTCACGACGGCTGCGGGCAGATTCCGTGTTCGGAATAGCCCCCATCTCGTCATAAAACACACGGTAGCGCAGCGCCTGCACCGCATCGAGTTCGCGCAACGTGGTGGCAAGGCGCACGCCCAAATGTCCGGCGCGCAATTCGCCGAACGAGGTGGGGGTCGCGCCGATCTGGTCAGGGATATCAAGCATCGGTTTGGCCGGCTCTCTGATCATGTCGTGCCGCGAGGGCGGTGCTGGCTGGGCTGCACCATGGAATCGACGGGTTTCGGTGCATCAACGCGCTTTTGCGGGCGCGCACGGGGCGAGGGCGTTGCGGGCAACTCAGGTCTGCGGCCGAACAATTCCAGCCGCGCGGAAACCAGCTTGAAGCCGAGTCGTGCGGCAATCTCGTTCAGCAGCCGCTCATGCTCAGGCTCCTCGAACTCAATCACCCGACCCGTATCTACGTCGATAAGATGATGATGATGGCCGTGCTCCGTCGGCTCATACCGGGCCCGACCGCCACCAAAATCCCGGCGTTCGAGAATGCCCTTCTCCTCCAGCAGCCGCACGGTGCGATAGACGGTGGCGATCGAGATCCGGTTGTCCAGGGTGCTCGCCCGCCGATACAGTTCCTCAACGTCGGGATGGTCACCCGGTTCAGACAGAACCTTGGCGATGATTCGGCGCTGGCCGGTCATTTTCAGACCCTTTTCGATGCACAGACGCTCGATCCGGCTTTCCATCGATCTCCCAATTCACCGCTAAACTGCCTGATCAGGCCATAAGCCCAAGGCCTACATCACGCACGCCATACAATGACAGGTTGGCGTAGCCGATCTGATGGGCCTGTGTCGAATCGCGGAAGGCCTATCTTGCGTGGCATTTTGATGACGGTGCGGATTGCTTGCCGTTCGACAGGAGACATGGGATTCAGCGTGCATGACCACAAGCACAGAACCGGCGTTCGATCAGTTTCTTGACATCACCGCCGATATTTGCCCGATGACCTTCGTTCGCACGCGCCTGGCGCTCGACCGCCTCGCCTCCGGTGGCGTCCTGAAGCTGCGCATGAACGGCGAAGAACCCCGCCAAAACGTCCCCCGCCAGGCCGAAACCCTCGGCCACACCGTGCTGCAACTCGACACGGAGGCGGACGGAATCAGCGTCCTTTGGCTGCGCAAGAAGTAAGCCCCAGCCGCAACACCAGCGCGTCATCGCCATCGGCATAATACCGCCGCCGCCGCCCAACCTGCTCATACCCAAACGCCGAATAAAGCCCGCGCGCCGCCACGTTCCGCTCGGCCACTTCCAGCAGAATCGCCGCGGCACCGAGCAGCGCCGCCCGCCGATGCGCCTCACCCAGCAATCCCGAGGCAAACCCGCGTCGCTGGCTCTCCGGCAGCACCGCCAGCGTCAATATCTCCGCCTCATCCGCCACCACCCGCGCCAGCACGAAGCCATCCGCATCCGCAATCAGCCCGAACGTTCCAGGCAGACCAAGCTGCGTGGCGAACGCCTCCGCCCCCCACCGCTCCGCCGGGGGAAACACCGCCGCATGGATCGCCGCCATCACCTCCGCGTGCGCCGCCGTGGCCGAAATCAGCGTGCTCACGCCACAGGCAGCGGCCGCAATCCGCCAGCCGGAAGTTTCGCCTCAGGCGGATCGACATAAACCGGCTGAGCCTCCAAAGCCGCCAACGCCCCCGCCATCCGCCGCATCCCCACCCGCGCCACGTCCTCAGCACGAGGCACCCGCGCATCGGTCAGCCGCACATCAAAGCCACGCCCGGCGAGGATCGAGGCCACCGCAATCGCCGCATCCCCAGCCACCGCAACCGGCCCCTCTGGCCGCGGCAAGTCCGCCAGCTCCACCGCCGCCAGCGCGCCATCCCGATCCAGAAAAATCCGCCCACGCCTGCTATCAATCGCCGTCCAAAGCGACCGCCCGCGCAGATCACCAACAGCCTCAGCCAACGCCTCCGCCACGGTCACACCCACCACCGGGCAAACGCCAGCCGCCAAGCCATGCGCCAAAGCAATCGCCGAGCGCAGCCCGGTGAAACTCCCTGGCCCCACACTCACCGCCACCGCATCCAGCGGGGCCTGATCCGCCATGATCTCCGCCACCATCAGCGCCAACGCCGATTGCTGCCCACGACCTGACGCAGCGCTGCGGCTCGCCACCACCGCACCATCGTCCAGCAGCGCCGCCGAGCACCGCACCATCGCCGCATCAAGCGCCAGAATTCGCATCCTTCGAACCTAGCGACGTTGCCAAGCCGTGTCACACTCGCGACAATATCGGCCTTAGTCACGAGGAGCCCGTCTTGGACACCATCATCATCACCGCCGGCCCGCACCGCTTCACCGCGCGCTTCGAGGACAAGCTGGCCCCCAAGACGTGCGCCAAGTTCCGCACCCTGCTGCCCTATCACGAACGCATCATCCACGTTCGCTGGAGCGGCGAATCCTGCTGGATTCCGTTGGGCGACCTTGACCTCGGGCTGGGCTATGAGAACCACACCAGCTTCCCAGCCCCCGGCCAAATCCTGCTCTACCCCGGCGGCATCAGCGAAACCGAAATTTTACTCCCCTACGGCAGCGTCTGCTTTGCCAGCAAAGTGGGCCAACTCGCCGGCAACCACTTCCTCACCATCATCGACAACCTCGAAAACCTGCCCGTCCTCGGCAAAATGACGCTCTGGCAGGGTGCGCAGGACATCGTCTTTGGCGCTGCTTGAGGAAATAACCGAGGCCGACGGCCTCCTGCTCGACATCGTCTACGCCACCGACCGCGTGTTCACCGGCCAACCGGTCTACCAGCGGCCGGTGGCCTTCCTGCTGCCCGAAGCACGCACAAGGCTCCTGCACGCCAACCGCCTCGCCCAACGCCTCTGCCTGCGCCTGAAAATCTTCGACGCCTACCGCCCCATCGAGGCACAATGGGTATTCTGGCACGCCGCCCCCGACAAAAGCTTCGTCGCCGACCCGCGCCAGGGCGGCATCCACACCCGCGGGGCCGCCGTCGATCTCACCTTGGTGCACGACAGCGGCACTGAACTCGAAATGGGAGCCGGGTTTGACGAATTCTCTCCCCTCTCCTCCTCCGATCTACCTCCTACATCTGCCATCTTTTTCATCCCCTCTCGCCCCTACCTCTCTTCCTCCCACTCCCTCCCCCACTTTTCTTCTCCATTCTCTCTCTCCTCTCTCCGTCTCCCACTCACCCCTGCCCCCTCCCCCACATCCCCTCTCCGCCTCCCACTCACCCCTGCCCCCTGTCCCACATCCCTACCAGGCTCGACCAGCTGTACCCGATGCGTCTGTCCAACCAACAGCGAGGCTCCTCGGCCGTCGGGGTGATGGGGCAGGTGAGGGAGTCCCAGCCAGGGCGCTGGAAATGCCCCCCGTCCCCCGT
>CAIJTR010000107.1 GCA_903823665.1 uncultured Rhodospirillales bacterium | reverse complement strand
TGACAATCGAAAGATGGTCTCACCCATCGATTTGTGTCATTTTTTGAACATTGCCCTTATTTTGCAACATACGCGTTGACACCTTTGGTCGCTCCAGCATAATCCGCATCAGAGTGACGGTACGTGTATCTGCGTGTCGTGGCGACTGTCGTGGCGTCGCAGAGGGAGGCGGTTTCGGTCATTTCCACCATGAAGGTGGAGCGTCCTCGTGCCAGATCATCGGCGGCACCGACGCGGGAAAACAGGCGGTCCACGACGCCGAGGTCTGCGTTGGCGGCGGGCACGGGAAGGCCGGACTGAGCGAGCACCACAATCAGCGCGTTTTGCCGGAGATAGGTGGATTTGCCGGCCATGTTTGGGCCGGTGAGCAGCAGCACGCGGCCCTCGGGTGGGAGGGCGCAATCGTTCGGAACAAAGGCTGCCTGCCCGGCGATGGCGGCTTCCACCACTGGGTGGCGACCGGCTTTGATGGCAAATGCGGTGTCGTTGGAGAGCGCCGGGCGGCACCAATTTCCTGGCTCGGCGAGGCGGGCGGAGGATTGGGCGACGTCGATTTCTGCCAGGGCGGCGGCACAGGCGGCGAGCGCGTCGGCTTCGGCGAGGGCTTCGGTGACGAGGGCTGCGAAGATTTTGCGTTCGCGGGCGGTGGCGAGATCAGCGGCTTCGGTGATGCGGCGGTCGAGGTCCGAGAGTTCTGGCGTGGTGAAGCGGGCACCATTGGCCATGCCTTGGCGCAGGGTGAGCAATGGCTCGGAGCGGAGCTTTTCGACCGCGATGGCGGGAGCTTCGATGATGTACCCGAGCTGGGCGTGGTGTTTGATTTTGAGCGACGCCACTCCGAAACGCTGGGCGAAATCGAGCTGAAGCGTGGCGATGACGCGCCTGCTGTCATCGCGCAGCGCCCGGTGCGCGTCGAGTTCGCCGTCAAAGCCTGGGGCGATGGCGCCGTCATCGAGGCGCAATGGCGCTGGTTCGGTGAGGGCGCTGGTGAGACGGTCGAGCAGTTCGGGCGGGGCCGTCAGCGCGCGACGGGCGAGGAGCAGGGCGGGTGGTGCGGCGTTGGGCAGCAATCCGGCGATCCGCCCGGCGGCCACCATGCCGAGACGCAACGCCTGAAGGTCGCGCGGGCCACCACGCCCGAGCGAGAGACGACCGAGGGCGCGAGCCATGTCTGGCACGCCGCGCAGGGCTGCGCGTATCTCTTGCGTGAGGATGGGCTCGGACAGCATCCAGGCCCAGCCGTCTTGGCGCTGGCGAATCTGCTCCACGTCAGTCAGCGGGGCCGCGAGCCATTCACCAAGCAGGCGGGTGCCTGCCGCTGTGAGGGTGCGCTGCACGCTGGCAAGCAGGGTGTGCGCGGTGCCGCCGTCACGGGCGCGGGTGATTTCCAGACTGGCGCGGGTGGCGGCGTCGAGTTCCATTCGTCCGGCATCGCCCATGGGTTGCGGGCGGGAGAGGCGGGGGAGTTGGCCTGCCTGGGTGAGACGGACGTAATCGAGCAGCATCGCCGCCGCCCTCGCCTCTGCATCGGTGAAACTGCCGAATGCGTCGAGGCTTGCCGCACCGAAGGCTTCGGCCAGTTTGCGACGGGCGTGATCGGCTGGCGACGCGATGGCGTCCGGCGTGCGGCGGGGGGTGAAATCGGCGAGGTCGATCTCCGGCAGGGCCAGGATTTCGGCGGGGTCGAGCCTTCCGAGCAGGGTGGAAACGTCCGCAATCGCAATGTCTTGCGTCTCAAACAGACCGGTTGAGACGTCGAGCCACGCAGCACCCACGCGACCAGCTTCAGCCACAAGGCCGGCCAGCAGGTTGGGGCGGCTGGAGTCGAGCAGCGTCTCTTCGGTGAGGGTGCCGGGGGTGACGAGGCGGACCACGGCGCGGCGAATGGGGGCTTTGCCGGTGCGCAGTTTCGGGTCTTCCATCTGCTCGCCGACAGCCACGCGAAAGCCGCGCCGGATGAGGCGAGCGAGATAGGCGTCCGCCGCGTGAACGGGCACGCCGCACATCTGGATGGGTTTGCCCGCATGTTCGCCGCGATGGGTGAGTGCTATGTCAAGTGCTGCCGAGGCGGCGTCGGCGTCCTCGAAGAACAGCTCGTAGAAATCACCCATGCGGAAGAACAGGAGTGCTTCCGGGTTCTCTGCCTTCAGCGCAAACCATTGCGCCATGGCCGGTGTCGCGCCTTCGGCGCGCGGGGCCGGCCTGGCACCGTCAGGGGAGGGAGAGACACTCATTCACTCATCCATACAGAACCACATCGCACCTGCGAAGCGGCTGGCTTGCGGGCGCGGCAATCCATCGTCAAATTGGGAGTTCAGGAAATCGCTCCAAGGAACATAGACAATGGCCGACGGCATCGCCGCTCCGCAGGATAGCCGTACCACCAAGGTGTCTGCGGAGGAGGCTCTGGCGCTGCATAGCTCCGGCCGTCCGGGCAAGCTGGAGACGCGGATCTCCAAGCCGATCACCACGGCGCGTGACCTCAGCCTTGCGTATTCGCCAGGTGTGGCCGAGCCCTGCCTGCACATCCACCGCGATCCGGCACTGGCGTATGATTATACGACCAAGGGCAACATGGTGGCCGTGGTGTCGAACGGCACCGCCGTGCTCGGCCTTGGCAATTTGGGTGCGCTCGCCTCCAAGCCGGTGATGGAGGGCAAGGTGGCGCTGTTCAAGCGCTTTGCCGATGTGGACGGCATTGATCTGTGCATCGACACCGAGGACGTGGACGCCATCATCAATTGCGTGCGCTACCTTGGGCCGAGCTTTGGCGGCATCAACCTTGAGGACATCAAGGCGCCGGAGTGCTTCATCATCGAGCAGCGGCTGCGCGAGCTGATGGATATTCCGGTGTTCCACGACGATCAGCACGGCACCGCGATAGTGGCGGCGGCGGGGTTGATCAATGCGTGCCATCTGACCGGGCGCGATCTGAAATCCGTCAAGCTGGTGGTGAACGGCGCGGGTGCGGCGGCGATTGCGTGTGTGGAATTGCTGAAATCAATGGGCGTTCACCCGCAGAACGTCATTTTGTGCGACACCAAGGGCGTGGTGTTCCAGGGCCGCACCGAGGGCATGAACCAGTGGAAATCGGCGCATGCCATCAAGACGGATGCGCGCACGCTGACGCAGGCGTTGGCGGGGGCGGATGCGTTCTTTGGGCTTTCGGTGAAGGGCGCGTTGACGCAGGAGATGGTGGCGGGGATGGCGGACAAGCCGATCATCTTCGCCATGGCCAACCCAGATCCGGAGATCACGCCGGAGGAGGCGCGGGCTGTTTCACCCGAGGCGATTATCGCCACCGGGCGGTCGGATTATCCGAATCAGGTCAACAACGTGCTGGGCTTTCCCTACATTTTCCGCGGCGCGCTGGATGTGCGGGCGAGCACGATCAATGAGGCGATGAAGATTGCCGCTGCCGAAGCCTTGGCTCTGCTGGCGCGGGAAGACGTGCCGGATGAGGTGGCGACGGCAGGCTCCGGCACGGTTGCTGGCAAGCGGCTGATGTTTGGGCCGGAATATATCATTCCGAACGCGTTTGATCCGCGCCTGATCTCGCGGCTGCCGCCGGCGGTGGCGAAGGCTGCGATGGACAGTGGGGTGGCGCGCAAGCCGATTGCTGATCTGCGCAAATATGCGCGCGAGCTTTCAGGGCGGCTTGATCCGACGGCCAACGCGCTCGATGCGATCATGGAGCGGGTGCGTTCCAGCCCGCGCCGGGTGGTGTTTGCCGAGGGCGAGGAGGCGAAGATTGTTCGCGCTGCCGTGGCATTCCGCAATGCGGGCTACGGCACGCCCATTCTGATCGGACGCGAGGACCGCGTGCTGGCCGCGATGGCGAGCCTGGGTTTGGGCAAGACGGACGGGATTGAAATTCACAACGCCAGGCTGTCACACCGCAACGCGGATTATGCCGAGTTCCTGTATGGGCGGCTGCAGCGTCGCGGGATGATGGCGCGGGATTGTCAACGGCTGGTGAACCAGGACCGCAACGTGTTCGCCGCCTGCATGGTGGCGACGGGCGATGCGGATGCGATGGTGACGGGGCTGACGCGTTCGGCCTCGGTGTGCCTCGACGACATTGGCCACGCGATTGACACCACGCCGGGCGGCATCGCGTTCGGGCTGACCTTGATGCTGGGTGAGCAGGGTCGGTCATTGTTCATCGCCGACACGCTGATCCATGAACGGCCGAGCCCGAAGCAGTTGGCCGATATTGTGGTGGGCGCTGCGGCGGCTGCACGGATGATGGGGCATGAGCCGCGCGTGGCGCTGCTGTCGCACTCCACGTTCGGCAACCCGATGCATGCAACCGGCAACGCGATGCGCGAGGCGGTGGCGCTGCTCGACGCCCGCGGGGTTGATTTCGAGTATGACGGCGAGATGAGCCCGGATGTGGCGCTGGATGCCGATTACCGGGCGCTGTATCCGTTCTGCCGCCTGACCGGGCCTGCCAATGTGCTGGTGATGCCGGGGCTGCATTCGTCGCACATCACCTCTCGCCTCGCCCCGCGTTTGGGTGGCGGTGGCGCGGTGGGGCCGCTGATCATTGGGCTGTCACATGCGGCACAATTGGTGCCGATGGATGCGTCGGTGAGCCAGATCGTTGATATTGCGACGATCGCCGCGTATCAGGCCGTGGTGAAATAAGGGAACGCTCATCAGATGCCCGTCTCCAGCCTGCCGGTGAATGAAGATTCGGCCACCATGCGCACCCGTATCGCGTCCATTCTCGGCGGCTCGATTGGCAATCTGATCGAGTGGTACGATTTCTACATCTACAACTTCTTTGCGCTGTATTTCGCAAAGGCGTTCTTTCCCGGCTCCAACCCCACGGCGCAGCTGCTGAACACGTTTGGCATCTATGCCATCGGCTTCCTGATTCGTCCGGTCGGCGGTTGGGTGCTGGGCATTTATGCCGACCGGGCCGGGCGGCGGGCGGCGCTCAGCCTTTCGGTGACGCTGATGTGCGTGGGCTCACTGATGATCGCCCTCGCCCCCACCTTTGCCACGGCAGGTGTGTGGGCACCGATTACCCTGCTGGCGGCGCGGCTGTTGCAGGGCCTGTCGCTGGGCGGTGAATACGGGGCTTCCGCGACGTACCTCTCAGAAGTTGCGGGCTCCAAGAACCGTGGCTTCTACAGCAGCTTCCAATACGTGACGCTGATCGGCGGGCAGGTGCTGGGCAGCCTTACGCTCCTGATGATGCAGACGCAGTTCACTGGGGCCGAGCTTGAGGCCTGGGGCTGGCGGGTGCCGTTCTATATCGGTGCCGCCTGTGCGGTGTTCGGGCTGTATTTGCGTCGTGGCCTGGTTGAGTCGGCTGAGTTCACCAAGGTGTCGCAGCAAAAGCGCGCCAACCCGTTCACCGAGCTGATGAAGCACCCAAAAGCGGTGTTGCTGGTGTTCGGCCTGACCATGGGCGGCACCACCGCGTTCTACACCTACACCACCTATATGCCGTCTTTCCTCGTCAACACGGTGAAGCTGACGCGCGATCAGGCGACGCAGATTTCGTTCATCACGCTGACGATCTATGCCTGTTTGCAGCCAATGTTCGGCGCGATTTCCGACATGATCGGCAGGCGGCCGGTGCTGATGTTCTTTGGTATTTTCGGAACCTTGGGCACTGTGCCGCTGCTGACATGGCTGTCCGGCACGCATGACTACATGACCGCTCTGGGCCTGAGCATGGCAGCCTTGGTGGTTGTTTCAGGCTACACCTCGATCAACGCGGTGGTGAAGGCTGAGCTGTTCCCGGCCAATGTGCGCGCGCTCGGGGTGGGGTTTCCCTATGCCCTTGCGGCCTCGATGTTTGGTGGAACGGCACCGCTGATTGCGTTGGCATTCAAGGATGCCGGGGTGGAGAGCTATTTCTACTGGTATGTGACGGCGCTGATTTTCATCTCGCTGGTGGTTTACGCAACCATGGCGGACACCAAGAAAACCTCGTTGATCGACCGGGACTGAGCCGAAAGCCCGGTCTGGGCGCTCGGTTGACGGCGTGGCGCTGGCGGTTACGAACGCGTGCGACAGAGATGGTTTCATGTATTTGTCGTGGGCTGCGATGGAGCCCTTTGCTATTCCGGCGCGGCATGAGGAACGTCCGTGCTTATTCGAAAATGGAACAACATGGCTGACCAACCGAAGGCGGGCGTTGCGGTCCAGACCAACCCAAACCTGAATTACCGGGCCAATCTGCGACCGGAGGTGTTCGCACTTCTGCCACAGCTGAAGCCGGGGATGTTCGTGCTGGAGGTGGGCTGCGGTGAAGGTGTGTTCTGCCGCCAGATCACCGATGCGGCGGAGATTTGGGGGATCGAGCCTTATGCGCCCTCCGCCGAAATCGCCGCGCAGTCTCTGCATCGGGCTTTTGCAGCCACGTATGACGAGGTTGAGGACCAGTTGCCACTGGATTACTTCGATCTGGTGATCTGCAACGACGTGATCGAGCATATGACCGATCACGACACGTTTTTGCGGAAAATTCAGAAGCACATGAAGAAGAACAGCCTGCTGGTGGGCTCGCTGCCAAACGTGCGGTTCTCCTCCAATCTGGTTAATCTGATCCTACTAAAGGACTGGCATTATCAGGATGCCGGCATCCTTGACCGCACGCATTTTCGCTTTTTCACGTTCCGCAGCGTGCGCCGCAGCCTGGAAGAGGCTGGGTTTGTGATCAAGCGGATGGAGGGGCTGAACAAGGGGCAGATCCGCGGTTTCAGTGCGCGGGCCATTGCCGAGCGGTTGTTCATTCTTGGTATGGACATCATTTCGCTGGGGCGGGCGGGGGATATTCGTTTCCTGCAGGTTGGGTTTCTGGCCTCACCGCGTTGAGAGAATGGTGGGGTGCCATAGCGCATCCCACCCTACGGAGCGCGCCGGGTTGCACAAAACCCCAACCCGGCGTTACCTGCCGCACTTTGGAAGTGCCAGGAGAGAGCCGTTATGCGCCAGAAGGATGTCAAGAAAGTCGTGCTCGCCTATTCTGGGGGGCTTGATACCAGCGTCATCCTGAAATGGCTGCAGACCGAGTATCAGTGCGAGGTGGTGACGTTCACCGCTGATCTTGGCCAAGGCGAAGAGCTGGAGCCGGCGCGCAAGAAGGCCGAGATGTTCGGGGTGAAGGAAATCTTCATCGACGATCTGCGCGAGACGTTCGTGAAGGATTTCGTCTTTCCGATGTTCCGCGCCAATGCGCTGTATGAGGGCCAGTATCTGCTCGGCACCTCGATTGCGCGGCCATTGATTGCGCAGCGCCAGATTGAGATTGCTGAGATGGTGGGGGCCGATGCGGTGGCGCATGGGGCGACCGGCAAGGGCAATGATCAGGTGCGGTTCGATCTGGCGTATTATGCGCTGAAGCCGGATGTGAAGGTCATTGCTCCTTGGCGGGAATGGGATTTGACCAGCCGCACCCGTCTGCTGGAATTTGCCGAGACGAACCAGATTCCGATCACCAAGGACAAGCGCGGCGAGGCCCCGTTCTCGGTGGACGCTAATTTGCTGCACTCGTCGAGCGAGGGCAAAGTGGTGGAGGACCCGGCGATCGAGGCCGATGAGATGGTCTATCAGCGCACGATCAGCCCCGAGGATGCGCCGGACAAGGCGACGGTGATCTCGATTGATTTCGAGCGCGGCGATCCGACGCACATTGACGGCGTGAAGCTGTCCCCGGCGGAGCTGCTGACGAAGCTGAATGAGCTGGGCAAAGCCAACGGCATCGGGCGGCTTGATCTGGTGGAGAACCGGTTCGTCGGCATGAAGTCCCGCGGGATCTATGAGACGCCGGGCGGCACGATCCTTTACACGGCGCATCGCAGCATCGAGAGCATCACGCTGGATCGGGAGGTCGGCCACCTCAAGGACAGCCTGATGCCGAAATATGCCGAGCTGATCTATAACGGCTTCTGGTTCAGCCCCGAGCGGCGCATGTTGCAGGCGGCGATTGACGAAAGTCAGAAATCCGTCACGGGACGGGTTCGCCTGAAGCTCTACAAAGGCAATGTGAGCTGCATCGGGCGTGAGAGCCCGAACAGCCTGCACTCCATGAAGGTGGTGACCTTCGAGGACGACCAGGGCGCGTATGACCAGTTCGACGCGCAAGGATTTATCAAACTGAACGCGCTCCGGCTTCGCCTTGGGGCGAGCGCCGGACGCAAGGGAGGAAGCCTGTAATGTCGATTTCCATGTATGCCGCATCCGTGCCGGTGATGAAGCAGATGCTTGAGGGCCTTTCGGGTTGTCTGGTGAAGGCGCAGGCTTCGGCCGATGCGCGCAAGTTCGACGGGGCCGTGCTGACTGGGTCGCGCCTGGCACCGGACATGTTCGCCTTCGCCCGCCAGATTCAGATTGCCACCGACAGCGCCAAGGGTGGCATCGCGCGTTTGGCTGGGGTTGAGATCCCCAAGTTCGAGGACACCGAGACCACGATTGCCGAGTTGCAGGCCCGCATTGCCAAGACGCTGGCGTTCATTGAGAGCGTGCCGGCGGCCAGCATTGACGGCACCGATGAGAAGGACATCACGATTCAGGTGGCCAAGCAGGACATGCACTTCAAGGGTGCGGCGTATCTGTTGCACTGGGTGCTGCCGAACTTCTTTTTCCACGTGACGACCGCCTACACGATTTTGCGCCACAATGGCGTGGATGTGGGCAAGCGGGACTATCTCAACCGGGCGTAAGCTTTTGTGGGGTGCGGTGCGCTTTGGCATTGCACCGTGTTTGTCGCGATGGTGGTGCAGTTCCAAAGCGAACTGCACCCTACGCGCGACGGGTTTTTCCGGTGACTATTTGCTACACAGCTTTACGTGGTAAGGGCCTAATCTGTTCCTGGTCGAACCAGGAAGATCGCCATGCGTCATTGCCTTGCTATTGGCACCGCCCTCTTTGCATCCATGCTCGCGCAGCCCGCGGATGCGGGGACATTGACGGCGTCTGATCTGGCGTTGCTGGACCGGCTGAGCTGGGGCATCAGCGAGAGCAGTGTCGCTTCGATGGAAGCCATCGGGCGGGAGAAGTGGCTGCAATCGCAATTGCATCCGCCCGGTGGGGACGTGCTGCCGGCGGGTGTGCAGGTTCAGGTGGCCGGGTTTTCAATCTCACAGCGACCAATGACCGAGATCGTCGCCGAGCTTTCCGCGCGCAACAAGCAGGTCAATGCGATCAAAGACCCGGTGGAAAAGCAGCCTCAGGCGCAGGCCTATCAGGCGGCGATGAACGTCCCTGCAAAGGAAGCGATGGCGCGGTCGATCCTGCGCGATGTGTATTCGACGAGCCAGTTGCGCGAGCGGATGACGTGGTTCTGGTTCAACCATTTCAACGTGCATCAGTATAAAAACGACATTCGCCCGATGATTGGTGATTATGAGGAACATGCGATCCGTGACCACGCGCTAGGTCGGTTCCGGGATTTGCTGGGGGCTACGGCGCATCACCCGGCGATGCTGCGTTATCTCGACAACACCGAGAACGCGAAGGGGCACATCAACGAGAACTATGCGCGTGAGATTATGGAGCTGCACACGATGGGTGTGGGCTCTGGCTACTCGCAGGGCGATGTGCAGGAATTGGCGCGGATTTTCACTGGGCTGGGGCTCGATCCACGGCCGCCGGAGCAGAAGCTGAAGCTGCAGCAGGAGGGGATGCTGATGCCGTCCGGCCTCGTGATGCTGACGCCCGCGCGGCATGATTTCGGTGACAAGATGTTTCTCGGCGTGGCGATCAAGGGCAGCGGTGAGGCGGAGATTGAGCAGGCGCTGGATCTGCTGGCGCGCAACCCGGCGACGGCTCGGCATATCTCACAAAAGCTCGCCACTTACTTCATGGGCGATGCGCCGCCGGACGCGCTGGTGCGGCAGATGAGCGATGTGTTTTTACGCACCGATGGCGACATTGCCGCTGTGCTCTCGGTTTTGTTCCACGCACCTGCCTTTGTGAGCAGCAAGGTGCCATTCAAGGACCCGGTGCATTATGTGCTGTCTGCGGTACGGCTGGCGTATGATCAGCGGGTGATTTTGAACACCAATCCCATTCAGGGCTGGGCGAACCGGATGGGCGAGGGCTGGTTCAACAAGGACACGCCGGATGGGTATTCGCTGACGGCGTCGGCTTGGACGGGACCGGGGCAGATGTCGATGCGGTTTGAGATTGCGCGCCAGATTGGCTCCGGCGGGGCGGGGTTGTTCAAGCCGGATGTGTCGGGGGCGGTGGATCAGCCGGGGTTTCCGCAGATACAGTCTGCGTTGTTCTACAACCGCTTGAACGCGACGCTCTCGCCTGCCACGCGGAGTGCGTTGAGCCAGGCGGTGTCGCCGCAGGAGTGGAATGCGCTTTATTTGAGTTCGCCTGAGTTTATGTATTGAGAGGGGATGGGTTATGAAACGTCGTGATCTCATCAGTGCTCTTGCCGCAAGCAGCGTGTGCTCTGGGCGGGTGTGGGCGGCACCGAAGGCGGATGCGAAGTTGCTCGTGGTGTTTCTGCGCGGTGCCTATGACGCGGCCAACGTGGTCATTCCGGTATCGAGTGATTTTTATTATCAGGCGCGGCCGACGATTGCGGTGGCGCGGCCCAATCCGGCCAATCCGAATGCGGCGTTTTCGCTTGATGCGAATTGGGGGCTGCATCCTTCGCTGGCGAAATCCCTAGCACCACTCTGGGAGAAAAAGCAGCTGGCGTTCATTCCGTTTGCTGGAACGGATGATCTGACGCGCAGCCATTTCGAAACGCAGGACACCATTGAGATGGGCCAGAGCGTGGGGGGCTCGCGCAATTATGGCTCGGGCTTCATGGGCAGGCTTGCCGCCGTGCTGACGCGGACGAAGCCGATTGCGTTCACTGAGCAACTGCCGCTGATCTTTCGCGGGCATGGCACGATCCCGAATATTGGCATTGGCTCGGCGGGCAAGCCTGGGGTGGACGACCGGCAGGCGAAGCTGATCCGCTCGATGTATGCGAACCATCCGCTGCGCGAGTCTGTTGAGCAGGGCTTTCAGATTCGCGATGACGTGTTTCGCTCGATCACCGAGGAGATGACGCAGGCCAATCGCAGTGCGGTTTCGCCGAAGGGGTTCGAGCTGTCGGCGCGGCGCATTGGACGGCTGATGCGTGAGGAGTTCAATCTCGGATTCGTCGATGTTGGCGGGTGGGACACGCATGTGAACCAGGGCAACGCGAATGGGTATCTGGCTGATCGCATCGGGGAACTTGGCCGGGCAGTAAGCGGATTCACGGAGGAGGTCGGGGCTGCTTGGTCGAACACCGTGGTGGTGGTGATTTCGGAATTTGGTCGCACCTTCCGCGAGAATGGCGACAAGGGGACGGATCATGGCCATGGCAGTGTGTATTGGGTGATGGGCGGGGCCGTGCAGGGCGGGCGGATTGCTGGGGAGCAGGTGGCTGTGGCGCAGCCGACGCTGAACCAGAATCGCGATTTGCCGGTGCTGACGGATTATCGCTCGATGTTCGCCGGGCTGTTGGCGAAGATGTATGGCCTCAGCCCGGCGCAGATCGATGAGGTGTTTCCGGGGGCGAAGGCGAAGGATATGGCGCTGGTTTAGCGCGGCGGTGCCTCGGCGCTGGGGGATGATCTGGGCTGCAATCGGTTGGCATTGAGCCATGGCGGGGTGGCACGCATACTCGCCACTCCGATAGATGGACCCTCCCGCCCATGGCCGATCCCGTTCCCACTTTGCAGGCTGGCGTGGGACTACCCGTGGCGCAGCGGCGGGCGGCGATGGCGGCGGTGTTGATGTCTGTCGGCATGGCAACACTCGACACGGCGATTGCCAACACGGCGCTGCCGACGATGGCGCGGGATTTGGGGGCGGATGCCTCAGCCTCGATCTGGATTGTGAGTGCGTATCAGTTGGCAGTGATTGCAGCGCTGCTGCCGTTTGCGTCATTGGCCGACACGATTGGGCATCGCCGCGTTTATATGTGGGGGATTTCGGTGTTCACCTTGGCCTCGCTGCTGTGCGGGGTGGCGTGGTCGCTGCCGTTGCTGGCGGGGGCGCGGCTGCTGCAGGGCTTGGGCGGGGCTGGGATTATGTCGGCCAATTTGGCGCTGATCCGGTTCATTTACCCGACGAATTTGCTGGGACGCGGTGCCGGGCTGAATGCGTTGGCGGTGGCGGTGTGTTTCACCGTGGGGCCGACGGTGGCGTCGCTGATTTTATCGGTTGCAAGCTGGCACTGGCTGTTTCTGGTCAACGTGCCGATTGGCGCTGTGGCGATGCTGCTGTCGCAGCGGTTTTTGCCTTCGACGCAAAGCGGTGGGGCGCGGTTTGATGGGTGGGCTGCGGTGCTGAGTGCGCTGATGTTCACGCTGATCATTCTGGGCATCGACACGATTGGCCATGATGGCGAGCCGTGGGTTGCGGGCGCGGAAGTGGCCGTGGGTGCCGTGTTTGGCGCGCTGTTGCTGCGGCGGCAGGCGGGGCATCCGGCGCCGATGCTGGCGGTGGATTTGTTTCGTATTCCAGTTTTTACCTTGTCGGCGCTGACGTCGATCTGCTCGTTTGCAACACAAGGCTTGGCGTTCGTGGCGCTGCCGTTTCTGTTTCAGCATGGGATGGGACGCAGCCAGGTGGAATCGGGGTTTTTGATGACGCCGTGGCCTGCGATCGTGGCGGTGATGGCACCGGTGGCGGGGCGGATGTCGGACAAGTATTCAACGGGCGTGCTGGGCGGCATTGGGCTTGCGGCGTTGGCGGTGGGCATGGCGTCTCTCGCCTGGCTGCCTTCGGACCCGAGCACCAGCGATATTGTGTGGCGGCTGGTGCTGTGCGGGGCGGGGTTCGGGTTTTTCCAGTCGCCAAATTTGCGCGCCATGATGTCCTCCGCCCCGGCGCGGCGCGCGGGTGGAGCGAGCGGGGTGGTGGCGACATCACGGCAATTTGGCCAAACCACAGGGGCGGCGCTGGTGGCACTTTGCTTCAGCGCATCGACCGTGGATGGACCGAGATTGGCGCTTTGGCTCGGCTGCGGCTTTGCTGCGGCGGGCTGTGTGGCGAGCTTGTTGCGGCTGGTGGCCCCTAAACCTGGAGTGAAATGATGACGCAGCTTGACCACACGCATGATCCGGCACGGCGCAGTTGGGTGAGTTCGGCGAACGGGCATGCGGATTTCCCGATCCAAAACTTGCCGCTGGGGTGGTTCAGCCCAGGCGGTGGCACGCCTCGGGCGGGGGTGGCGATTGGGGACATGATCCTTGATCTGGGGGCGGCTGCGATTTTCCTCAGTGGTGAGGCTGCGGCGGCAGTGGCGGCGGCGAAGGGGCCGGGCTTGAACGCATTGCTGGCGATGGGGGCTGGGCCGCGCCGGGCGTTGCGGCTGGCGTTGTTCGATCTGTTGAGCGAGGGGACGCCGGCTCGGCTTGGGCTGCTGCATGCGGCGGCGGATTGCACGATGCATTTGCCGGTGGAGATTGGCGATTACACGGATTTTTATGCCGGGCTTTATCACGCGCTGAACACCGGGCGGATGCTGCGGCCGGATACACCGCTGGTGGCGAACTACAAGCATATGCCGATTGCGTATCACGGGCGGGCGTCATCGGTGCAGGTGTCGGGCACGAAGGTGCGGCGTCCGAATGGGCAGCGCAAGCCTGGGAATGAGGCGAGCCCCAGCTTTGGGCCGTCGCGGAATTTGGATTACGAGGTGGAGCTGGGCATCTGGATTGGGCCGGGCAATGCGCTGGGTGAGCCGGTGGCGGTGGGGCGTGCGGCTGAGCATATTGCCGGGTTCTGCCTGCTGAATGATTGGTCGGCGCGGGACATTCAGGGCTGGGAGTATCAGCCGCTTGGGCCGTTTTTGGGCAAGAGCTTCCTCACCACGATTTCGCCTTGGATCGTGACACCGGAGGCGATGGCCCCGTTCCGGATGGCACAAGATGCGCGGGCGGAGGGGGATCCTTCGATGCTGGAGTATCTGTTCGATGCGGGCGATCAGGCGCAGGGTGCGTTGAATGCGGATTTGGTTGTGACGATCACGCCGCCCGGTCATGCGGTGGAGGTGTTGTTACATAGTCATGCGCGGCATCTGTATTGGACGCCGGCGCAGATGGTGGCGCATCAGACGAGCAATGGGTGCAATTTGCGTCCGGGTGATTTGTTCGGCAGCGGCACGATTTCTGGGCCGGAACCTGGGGAGGCGGGTTCGCTGCTGGAATTGTCGCGGGGTGGGCGGGAGCCTCTGGCGTTGGCGTGCGGTGAGACGCGGCGGTTTTTGCAGGATGGGGATACGATTGCTCTGCACGCGCGGTGTGCGCGCGAGGGGTTCGTGGGGATTGGGTTTGGGGCGTGTGTGGGGACTGTGGTTCCGTCGTAGGGTGGTGCGACGCTCAAGTGCGGCGCACCCTACGTTAATTTTTCTTGCATTATGGTTGTAGTTATGTCATAGGGAATAACTCACTCTCTGACATAGGAACCACACCCCGATGACCGTCTCCCGCTCTCCCGCAACGCCTGATCCGTTGGTGCTGCTTTGCATCATGGGGCGAGCTGTGCGCGGTGCGGGAGAGCTGAATGTGCTCATGCAGTTGATGGTGATTTGTGGCCTGTGCCCGTCGCTGCGGCACGCGATGCTGGGGTGGTTGCTGACCGAGGAGCGTTATGCGCACTTGGAGTTTCAGCAAGACCCCGGTCTTGTCACGGATGACCGAGGCGGGCTGGATGGGCTTTATCGCGGGTTCATGACGCCGAAGGGTCGCGTGGTGCTGTGGCGTCATGTGACGCGGTTCGGGCTGGCGGTGATGATCCCTGTGGTGACGGCTGAGCTGGTTCGCATGGCATCGGCGTGGGTGCCCGCACGCAGCATGAGCTGGGATCGGGTGTTATCGCCCCTGTCTTTTTTTCGCGTTTTTTTGCCCGGTTTGGCTGCTGTGTCGAACTGCGCTCTAATCGTTCCGGTTAGTTAATGAATGAGCTGCCGGGCGGAGTGGTGCAGTCCCAAAGCGGACTGCACCCTACAAGGCTGGTGGGTTAGAAGTGGCCGCGCTTGGCTCGGGCTTCGGTGACGAGGCAGAGGATTTCGAACAGGATGCTGGCACCGTTGAAGCTGGTGATGGTGCCGTTGTCCCAGGAGGGCGCGACTTCGACGAGGTCACCGCCGACGAAATCGATGCCGGAGAGGCCGCGCAGGAGGCGCAACGCTTCGATGACGCGGATGCCGCCTGCCTCGGGCGTGCCGGTTCCCGGTGCCTCGACGGGGTCGAGGCTGTCAATGTCGTAGGAGAGATAGACCGGGCCATCGCCCACGATGCGGCGGGCTTCTTCCACGGCGTAGGCCCAGCCTTTGTCCTGAAACTCATCCATGGCCAGGACGCGCATGCCGGAGGTTTCGGAGAAGCCCCAGTGATCGAGGCTCATCTTGGTGCCGCGAATGCCGATCTGGATGGTGCGCTTGGGGTCGAGTGCGCCCTCCTCCACCGCGCGGCGGAAGGGGGCACCGTGATGGAAGCGGCTGCCGAGATAGTCGTCCCCGGTGTCACAATGGGCGTCGATATGGATCATGCCAACCGGGCCTTTGTTGGCCACGGCCTTGAGGATGGGAAAGGAGATGGAGTGGTCACCGCCGCAGGAGACGGGAGTGACGCCGGCGGCCACGATCTTTTTGTAGAAGGCCTCGATTTCGCCGAGCGCGCCTTGCAGTTCGTAGGGGAATTCGATCCAGCAATCACCGAGGTCGCGGATGCGGGCGGCGTCGAACGGGTTGAAGCCGCTGGTGCCGTGGAAGCGGCGCAGCATGGAGGATTGATCGCGCACTGCTTTCGGGCCGTGGCGGGCGCCGCTGCGATGGGTGACGCCGCCATCGTAGGGAACACCGATCAGGCCGACATCGACCTCGGACAGATTTTCGGTGTGCGGCGTGCGGAAGAACGAGGCGATGCCGGTGTAGCGCGGGCGGGCCTGCGGATCGACCAGGTCGGTGTATTTTACGATCGGCTTGAGCGGGTCCATCAACGTTCTCCGGGGAAGCGTTTCACGATCAGCAGCATCAAACTCATGGCTGGCAACGCGCAGAGCAGCGCCAGCGTGTAGAAATTCTGGAAGCCCACGGCATCGACGAGATAGCCGGAAAAGCCGCCAATGACATGCGATGCGACGACGGCGAGCGAGGTCAGCAGCGCGTATTGTGTGGCGGTGAACTGGGCCGCGCACAGGCTGGAAAGATAGGCGAGGAAAGACGCGGTGGCGAGGCCCTGCACGAAGGCTTCGAGCGAGATGGTGGCGTAGAGCAGCGTGGTGTTGCCGGGTTGGCCGGCGAGCCAGACATACATCGCCATCGCAGCGGTTTGGGCGAAGCCGGTGGCGATGAGGGCGCGGTTGAGGCCGATCTGGCGGACGACCCAGCCACCGGCGGCGATGCCGGAGAGGGTGCCGACAAGGGAGAACAGCGAGCCGCCGGCCACGATATCGCGGGAGAAGCCGAGGAAGCGGTAGAGGGGGGTGAGCATCACACCTGCCATCGACTCGCCGAGGTTGAATAGGACCACGAATGAGAGGATAAGAATCCCACCCGGCCTTGAGGTGAATTCCAGCAGCGGGTCGAGAATGGCGGCACGGGCGCGGGCAAGAAGAGTGCCGTCCCGGCGCGGCGGTTGTTCGGGCAATTCGGGTTCGGCGGCGATGAGTGTGGCCGCGATGCAGAGGGCGGCGAGGGCTGCGATGGTCAGCAGGGCGGCGCGCCAGCCGATGAGGCCCGCCATCCAGAGCACACCACCGCTGGCCGCGAGCATCGCCATCCGGTAGCCCCAGACGTAGATGGCTGTGGCGATGCCTTGCTGATCACGGCTGAAGGTTTCGATGCGCCATGCGTCAATCGCGATGTCTTGCGTGGCGGAGAAAATGGCGATGAAGGCTGCGGCTGTGATCGCCTGGGTGGGGGATTGGCTCAGCGCCATGGCAATGATGGCGAGGACGAGGAGCGGTTGGGCCGCCAGCATCCAGCCTCGCCTGCGTCCGAACCGGGCGAGGCCGAACGGGGCTGGCACGTGGTCGAGCATGGGCGACCAGAGGAATTTGAAGGTGTAGGCGAGGCCGATATTGGCGGTGAGGCCGATGACGGCGACCGGTGTGCCCTGCTCCACCAGCCATTGCCGCAGCGTGGTGATGGTGAGGAGCAATGGCAGTCCGGAGGCGAAACCGAGTGCGGCCATGATATAGGCCCGGCGGTCATGCCAGAGGGAGGGGGGAGGTTTCAGCAATGTTTTCCCCCATCGTCATTGCGAGGAGCGCTTACGACGTGGCAATCCAGAGCCGCGCAGTGTGACTCTGGAGTGCCACGCCGCCAAGTGGCGGCTCGCAATGACGGGTTTATCGAACGTCGATCCTAGTAACGATAGAGGTCGTGCTTGAACGGGCCGGACACCGGGGTGCTGATGTATTCGGCCTGCTTTGGCGACAACTTGGTCAGCTTCGCGCCGACCTTGGAGAGGTGGAGGGCAGCAACCTTTTCGTCCAGGTGCTTCGGCAGGGTGTAGACCTGATTGGCATACTGGCCGGGCTTGGCGGTCCAGAGTTCGAGCTGCGCCAGCACCTGGTTGGTGAAGCTGGCGGACATCACGAAGCTCGGGTGGCCGGTGGCGTTGCCGAGGTTCACGAGGCGGCCTTCGGACAGCACGATGAGGCGCTTGCCGTCGGGGAACACCACTTCGTCCACCTGCGGCTTGACGTTGTCCCACTTGTAGTTGCGAAGGGCCTCGATCTGAATTTCGCTGTCGAAGTGGCCGATGTTGCAGACAATGGCGCGGTGCTTCATGCGGCGCATGTCGTCGATGGTGATGACATCGACGTTGCCGGTTGCGGTGACGAAGATGTCGCCCCGCTCGGCAGCGTCTTCGAGGGTGACGACCTCATAGCCTTCCATGGCGGCCTGCAGCGCGCAGATTGGGTCGATTTCCGTGACCAGCACGCGGCAGCCGGCTTGACGCAGCGAGGCGGCGGAGCCTTTGCCCACGTCGCCGAAGCCGCACACGATGGCGACCTTGCCGGCCATCATCACGTCCGTCCCACGACGAATGGCATCGACCAGCGACTCACGGCAGCCATAGAGGTTGTCGAACTTCGACTTGGTGACGCTGTCGTTGACGTTGATGGCGGGCACCTTGAGCTTGCCGGCCTTGGCCATGTCCCAGAGGCGATGCACGCCGGTGGTGGTTTCCTCCGACAATCCTTTGACATTGGCCAGGAGCTCTGGATATTTGTCATGCATGATGGCGGTCACGTCGCCGCCGTCATCGAGGATGAGGTTGGGCGTCCAGCCATCCGGCCCGCGCAGGGTCTGCTCGATGCACCACCAGAACTCTTCTTCCGTCATGCCCTTCCAGGCGAACACGGCTGTGCCATTCGCAGCGACGGCGGCGGCGGCGTGGTCCTGTGTCGAGAAGATGTTGCACGACGACCAGCGCACCGAGGCACCGAGATGCTCCAGTGTCTGGATCAACACGGCGGTCTGGATGGTCATGTGCAGCGAACCCACGATGCGGGCCCCGGCGAGCGGCTTGGTGTTGCCGTATTCGGCGCGCAACGCCATCAGGCCGGGCATTTCGTCCTCGGCCATCGAGATCTCTTTGGCTCCCCAGGCGGCGAGCGAAATATCGCGAACCTTGTAGTCATGGGCGGTGATGGCGTCGGGCATGGAACAGGTCCTTATATTCGGTGCGGCGGGATATATAAGGATATCTGCATGTGCGCAAGTGAAGCCCGCCTTATGTTTGCATACCGCGCCGCATCGCCGCTGCGCTAGGCTTCGGGCAGGGAGGTTCACCGATGGATGTTGTGGGATTGATTGCACTCGGCGTGCTCATGGCCTGCGTGGCGCTGTGGGCCTGGTATGGCTTCCGGACAGACCGCCCCGCCGGCGAAAAAACGCTCGACCTGCCGGGCATCGATCTGCACCCGAGGAATTTCCCGTCCCCCTCGGGCGGCCCAGACCACACCGCCGGGTCGGGCGATGCCGGGATGTAGGGGCGGTGGCATAAGGTTTGCCTCCGTGTCGTTATCACGACGGCGGATCACACCATGGCACAGCGCTTCCATCTCGGCTGGTTTTGCAACTTCTCGTCCGGCGAATGGAACCATCCGTTCGCCAGCGGGGCTCCGCCGTGGGACGGCAAGATCTACGTTGAAATGGCGCAAGCGATGGAGCGGGCGTGTTTTGACTACATCATGCTCGAAGACACGCTGATGGTGTCAGAGGCATACAAGGGCACGGCCGAGGCGACATTGAAGCACGCTTTGCAGGCACCGAAGCATGATCCGCTGCCGCTGGCGGCCATCATTGCCTCGAACACCACCAACCTTGGCGTGGTGGCGACGATGAGCACGATGGCCTATCCGCCGTTCATGCTGGCGCGGCTGGCTTCTACCATCGACAGCATTTCCGGCGGGCGGTTCGGCTGGAACATCGTGACGTCTGGCGAGGACGCGGCGGCGCAGAATTTCGGCATGGATGAGCTGCCGCCGCGGGAGCAGCGCTATGACATGGCGGACGAGTATGTTGAGGTCGTCAGCAAACTTTTCAAATCATGGGCACCGGATGCGGTGGTGATGGATCGGGAGAGTGGCACTTATGCGGATCACACCAAGGTCAATCCGATCCATTTTGAGGGCAAATTCTTCAAGGTGCGCGGGCCGCTGAACACGGTGCCGTCACCGCAGCGCAGACCGGTTTATGTGCAGGCAGGCGGCTCGCCGAGGGGGCGGGAATTTGCGGCGCGGACGGCCGATTCGATCATTGCCACCGCCAATGGCGCGGCGGGGATGAAATGGTATCGAGACGATGTGCGGGCACGCGCGGCGGCGGCGGGGCGCAATCCGGACGACATCAAGGTGCTGTTCCTGGTCTATCCGGTGCTCGGGGTGACGACTGAGGATGCTGAGGCGAAGTATCAGCACATGGTCAATCAGCCGGCGTTCATCGAGGCGGCGTTGGCCTCGATTGGCACGGTGACGGATATTGATTTCTCGCAGTTCGATCTGGATGCGGAATTGCCGAAGTTGACCACGAATGGCGAGCAAGGGTCGCTCGACAAGTTCGCGCAATGGGGCAGCGGCAAGACGCTGCGGCAGTTGTGTTCTGAGCGGTATGACGGGGGCTTGCGTCTGGTCGGCACGCCGGATGAGGTGGCGGAGAAGATGGGGGCGGCGATGGAGGAGATCGGCGGCGACGGGTTTCTGGTGAGCACGCCGTTTCAGCGGATCAGTAGGCGCGTGGTGGTGGAGGTGACGGAGGGGCTGGTTCCGGCTTTGCAGCGGCGAGGGTTGATTCGGACGAAGTATGAGCACACATTATTGCGGGAAACGTTGCGGGAGTTTTGAGGGCCAAGATGACCGTCGAAAATAACGTCAAAGACGGCAATCCCGATGCTTGGCGTATCGATTTCGCCCGCCACCTCACCGGCCTTACTCTGCACCTTCAGCGTTACAGCAGGTGGAGCGAAAGTTGGGATCACGACCATTGTGCGGCTTGTTGGGCAAAGTTCGCCGAACTCGATGCACCTGGCGTGTTACGTGAAGGCTACACGACAGGGCAGGACTACCCTCATGGTGCCGGTTATGAGTGGATCTGTCCGACCTGCTTCACGGAACTGGCGAAACCTCTAGGATGGAGCTCATCATAGGGTGGGCGGAACCCATGCCTTCCCCGAAATCGATGGGTTGCACCCATCCTACGTGACTGCCGCGGGAACAACCGCCTTGCGCACACGCAACCGCCGTATCCGCCTCGCGTCACTGTCCAACACCCGGAACTCAAACCCGCCGGGGTGGCTGATGACTTCGCCCTTCGCGGGCACGCGGCCGGCGAGGGTGAAGATGAGGCCGCCGATGGTGTCGATGTCGGCTTCGCGTTCGTCTTCGGTGAGCATGGGGCCCATGCGTTGCTCGAAATCTTCGACGGGCAGGCGGGCGTCCATGTCGAGGCTGCCGTCGCCGCGTTCGGTGACCATGGGGCCGGCGATTTCGTCGTGCTCGTCAGAAATGTCACCGACGATGGTTTCCACGAGGTCTTCGATGGTGACCAGGCCGTCAATGCCGCCGTATTCGTCCACCACGAGGGCCAGGTGCATGCGGGCCTGGCGCATTTGCAGCAGCAGGTCGAGCACCGGGATTTGTGGGGCGACGAGGAGCGGGCGGCGCAGGATGGCTTCGAGTTTGAAGGCGTCGGGGCGGCCGATATAGGCGAACACGTCCTTGATGTGGATCATGCCCACGATGTCGTCGAGTTGGTCGGTGTAAATTGGCAGTCTGGAATGGCCCTCGCGCCTGATTTGTTCGAGTGCTTCATCGAGCGTCACGTCCATCCGCATGGCAATGATGTCTGCACGCGGGATCATCACGTCATCCGCCGTGGTGCCGCGCAGGCGCAGGACATTGGCGAGGAGGGCCTGTTCCTGGCGGTCAAGCTCCGGGGCCTGGCCGGGCACGTTGATGGCGTCGGCGGCTTCCTGCACCAGTTCGGCGATGCTTTCGCGCACACTGGGCTCGGGCGGGCGACGCAGGATTTTGCCGCGCAGGCGATCGAGCAGACCGGCACGGCTGACGCGCGGGCGGTTGGCCGCATCGCGTTGGGAGGCGCTCATGTGCGTTTCCAGGGGTTGGGACGGCGGAGGCGGCCCATCAGGCGCGCTTCGGTCTGTTCCATGCGGCGGGCGGGGCCGGCCTCATGATGGTCATGGCCCTGCAGATGCAGGCTGCCATGGATGACGAGATGGGCGAGGTGGTCGGAGATGCGCCGTCCGGCGGCCTGGGCCTCACGGCGCACCACGCCGAGGGCGAGCACGATTTCGCCGGGCTGGCCGGGGGCGAGGGCGTCGAAGGTGAGGACGTTGGTGGGTTTTTCACGCCCACGATGCCGCCCGTTCAGTTGTCGGACCACGCGGTCCGATGACAGCACGATGGTTGCATTCGCACCGGCGGCTTGGGCCGCGCGTGTGGCGATGCCCTCCGGTGAGCGGACGACGCGACGCCATGCCGCGTCGTCCACGATGATCAGAACCCCCGCATTTGCGGGGCTTCTACTAGGTCGGCCATCCATTATTTGGGGTTGCTTTCAAATCTTCGTGCTTCGCGCCGTGTGTCTTTCTCGGCGGCGCTGCGCTGATCATACGCGTCTACGATGCGCGCGACCAGCGGATGACGCACCACGTCGCGCTTGTCGAACCGGCAGACGCCGATGCCGGGCAGACCTTCGAGCGTGTCGAGCGCGTCTTTCAGACCGGAGCGGCTGCCCTGCGGCAGGTCGATCTGGCTGAGGTCGCCTGCGATGACCATGCGCGTGCCCTCGCCCATGCGGGTGACGAACATCTTCATCTGCACCGGCGTGGTGTTCTGCGCCTCGTCGAGAATGACGAAGGCGTGAGCGAGGGTGCGGCCGCGCATGAAGGCGAGTGGGGCTACTTCGATCTCACCGGTCTCCATCCGCTTTTTCACCATGTCCTGCGGCATCATGTCACCGAGGGCGTCGTAAAGCGGGCGCAAGTAGGGATCGACCTTGTCTTTCATGTCCCCAGGCAGGAAGCCGAGGCGTTCGCCCGCTTCGACGGCGGGGCGGGAGAGGACGATGCGGTCGACCCTTCCAGCGGTGAGCATGGCGACGGCCTGGGCCACGGCGAGATAGGTTTTGCCGGTGCCGGCGGGGCCGATGCCGAAGGTCATCTCGTGCTTGCCGAGCATTTCCATGTAAGCGGCCTGACCGGGTGAGCGCGGACCGATGGCACCGCGCTTGGTGCGGATGGCCGGAAGGTCGGACAGCGGCAGGCGTGGGTCGTCGATTTCAGCCAGGCGCACGGCGGCATCGATGTCGGCGGGGCTGACGGGCTCTCCGCGTTCGAGCCGTTTGTAGAGGCCGATGACGGCGGTCTGCGCTGCTTCCACTCGGGCGGGGTCACCGCTGATCGCCATTCGATTGCCCCGGCACGCGAACTTCACGCCGAGGCCCTGTTCGAGCCGCACAACGTGACGGTCATGATCACCGAGCAAAAGTGCGAACAGCGCATTGTCGGCGAAGGTGAGGGTGACGGCCTTGTTGCCGATGATCGGCGGGGCCTGGATGGATTTGCGGTCAGCCGGAGACACCGTGATGTGGGTCAAGCGCAGGCTCTCTCCTCTAAAAGGGTTCCATACAACGAGCTGGGGCGGGCTTGGGCGATGTGCACCGGCACGATTTGGCCGATGAGGCTTTCCGGCCCGAGCACATGCACGGGCTGGAGCCAGGGTGTGCGGCCGCCGATCTGTCCGGGCTGGCGGCCGACATGGGTGAACAGCACATCAACGGTCTGGCCGGATTTGCTGTCGTTGAACTCGGTGGTCTGATCGCGCAGCAGCGCCTGCAGGGTTTGCAGTCGGCGGTCGGCGATGTCGTCGGCAATTGGCGGCAGGCCGGCGGCGGGGGTGCCGGGCCGGGGCGAGTATTTGAAGCTGAAGGCGCTGGCGTATTTCACGGTGCGGATGAGATCGAGCGTGGCCTCGAAATCCGCCTCCGTCTCGCCGGGGTGGCCCACGATGAAATCAGACGACAACGCGAGATCAGGCCGGGCGGCACGCAGGCGTTCGACGAGGTGGAGGTATTCGGCGGCGGTGTGCTTGCGGTTCATCGCCGCCAGCATGCGGTCGGAGCCGGACTGCACGGGCAGGTGCAGGAACGGCATCAACGCGGGCAGGTCGCCATGCGCTGCGATAAGGTCGTCGTCCATGTCGCGCGGGTGAGACGTGGTGTAGCGGATGCGTTCCAGCCCCTCGATGCCAGCGAGCTTGCGGGCAAGTTGGCCGAGGGTGGAGGGCTGGCCATTCTCGTCCAGCCCGTGCCACGCGTTGACGTTCTGGCCGAGCAGGGTGATTTCACGCGACCCTTGGGCAACGAGACGGCGGGCTTCGGCGATGACGGTGGCTTCGCTGCGGCTGGTCTCGGCCCCGCGGGTGTACGGGACGACGCAGAAGCTGCAGAATTTGTCGCAGCCTTCCTGGATGGTGAGGAAAGCGGTCAGGCCCTGCGGCGCTGCGGCATTGGGCAGATGGTCGAATTTGTCTTCGGTGGGGAAATCCGTCTCGATCACGGCGCCTGCGGCACGGGTGGCGCGGGCGACCATTTCCGGCAGGCGGTGATAGGTCTGCGGGCCAAGCACGATATCGACGAAGGGCGCGCGGGCGAGGATTTCGGCACCCTCTGCCTGGGCGACGCAGCCGGCGACGGCGAGAATGGTGCGGTGACCTTCGGCCTTGCGCGCTTCCTGCACCACGCGCAGGCGGCCGAGTTCGGAGAACACCTTTTCCGCCGCTTTGTCGCGGATGTGGCAGGTGTTGAGGATGATCATGTCCGCATCATCGGGTGTTGCCGTGGGCGTATAGCCGAGCGGTGCCAGAACGTCGGCCATCCGACCGCTGTCATAGACGTTCATTTGGCAGCCCCACGTGATCATGTGGAGGCGGCGGGTGTTGGTGGTCAAAGCGGGGGAGCGACGACGGAGGTGATACGATGTCCTGCGCCAGCGTGACGGGCGATGCAGGATGGGCCGTTCGGCATCTTATGCTCAGTCGTGGCTCTCAATGTCTTCCTTTCGACGCAGCCAGGGATGGCTGGTGACACTCAAGCAATGGGCAAGCGGGGCACGCAGGTCAAGTGTTTCGCGGATTTCAGCAAAATTTTCACACTGAGAGTGTCGCAGACCGGGCGGTGATCGTGTCAATCGTCGCGCGAAATTGTCACGAAACCCTAAACATAGGCCGGGGTGGCTTCGTCGGCGCTGATTGGCTCGGGGGCTGCGGTTGGAACGACCGGGCGATTCTGGCGCAGGGTGGCGGCACCGCCTGCCACAACAGTCCAGCAGGCAGCGGCGAGTTCCTTGCGGCTGGCATAGCGCTCCGGGTCAAGCGGCTGGTGCAGCAGGACGCTGGCGCGGAAGCCCTGGTGCTGGGCGAGCTGCCAAAAATGCGAGAACAGGTCCATATCGCCGTACCAGGCGAACAGCGGACGGGCGGCGCGGCCCATCGGCAGACCGGACAGGCGATCGTAGACCAGCGACACCGGCTGGACGATCGGCGTGCGCTTATCGGGCGTCACCGGCAGTTCGGCCACCGAAAGGAATGCCGAGCGGAACGGCAGTACGCGCGAGCCATCATTGGTCGTCCCTTCGGGAAACAGGATCAAATTGTCGCCGCTGGCGAGCCTGCTGACCATGTCATCACGTTCCCGCCCAGTGCTGGCACGGGTGCGGCGGACATAAAGCGTGCGCCCCAGGCGCGCCATGGTGCGCACCACGGGCCAGCGACCAATTTCCTCCTTGGCGATGAAATGTGCTGGAAGCCTGCCGCCGAGCACCAATATATCGAGCCACGATGAATGATTGGAGACGAACACGACGGGACGGCCATCCGATGTGCGGCTGGCAACGGCCCCGATGGTGCGGACGTGAAGGCCAATCAGCCGGCTGAGCACGCGCCAATAGACTTGCGAGAAACCGCGCGAAGTGGCCGGCGGTGCCATAATCAGAAGCGCCTGAACGGGCAGTGCCATCAGCGTCCATATCGCCGCAAGGGCCAGACGCATGACCGCTCGCGCACGGCGAACCATCTTGCGTTGCGTGGGAAGTGCTATGCTCGACCAAGCCGCGTCATCCACAGGTTGCTGCGGCTTGCGCAGGAGGGGCACACGCTTTGGCTTGAGGCGTTTGAGGTTCATTTCCATACCAAGCGATTACTCCTGCCTCTGAACAAGAACAATGAAACCTTCATGATGCTTCGTTGACAGTTCCATTTCACCTGCGCGGCGTCGTCCGCAAGGCACGGCTATGTCTGCTTCCGGCGGGCCTGCTTCTGCTGCTGTGGCATGACGGTCAGGCGGCGGATACGGTAATTTATAACGTAACAATTCATGATACCGGCGAAAAGGCGCTGGATGATGCGGCGAAGGAATCGGCGACGCTGGTGCAGTTGCGGGAACAGGGGGAGGTAAGCCCTGCCCTGCTGATCGCCCGCGCCCGGACGGATGCCGAGCGGTTGGTGCAGGCGATGCACAGCCTGGGGCATTACGGCGGGACGACCCAGATCAAGATTGCAGGTCACGCGCTGGAGGATGTTGAACTGTCCACGGCGTTGGAGGCGTGGCCCGAGGGCAAGGCGGTGCCGGTGGATCTGACGCTGCAGCCGGGGCCGGTGTTCAAGCTGCGGCACATCACCCTGCAGGGCGATGCTGCCGGGCAGAGGCTCGGTTTGACTGAGGGCGATGACGCGGTGGCGAGCCAGGTGCTGGCGGCGGGGTCCGCGTTGCAATCAGCACTGCTGGCGTCAGGCCATGCGCTGGCGCGGGTGGAGCCCCCGGTGGCGGATGTGGGGGATGGCACGGTTGATCTGACATTTGCCGTCAATGCCGGGCCGCAGGTGAATATCGGGCGGATCGATGTGACCGGGCTTGCGAATTTGCAGGCAGAATATGTCCGAAAGCGGCTGACGCTGGAGAGTGGCACGCCGTTCAGTCCAGCGGCGCTGGATGCGGCACGGGCCGATCTGGCGAAGGTGCCGGCGCTGGCGAGTGTGCGGCTGGTGCCGGGGCGTGCTGTTGATCCGGACGGCACGCTGCCGGTGGAGGTGGCGCTGACAGAGCGCAAGCGTCGGGCGGTGAGCCTCAGCGCAGCGTTTTCGACGGATCAGGGCGGCAACACCACCGTGGCCTGGACCAATCGCAACCTGCTGGGCCGGGCAGAGGTGCTGAACCTTTCGGCGGGGATCGACCAGATTGCAGCAAGTGCCGCGCGGCAGCCCGGATACAAAATCGCAAGCCTGCTCACGTTGCCAGACTGGCGACGGCGCGGGCAGAGTTTGGATTTTTCTGCCTTGGCGATCCGCGAGACGTTGGAGGCGTATGACCGTACGGCGGTGGTGATCGGCACAACGCTGAGACGCAGGCTGGCCCCGCAATGGACCGCGAGCGTTGGGGTGACGGGCGAGCAGGCGTATTTCGTGCAGGACAAAATCGGCCGGAGCTACAGCCTGCTGCAGGCCCCGTTGGGGCTGCATTACGATACGTCGAACAGCCTGATCGAGCCGACATCCGGCATTCGGGCGGATGCGTTGCTGACGCCGTCGGAGAGCCTGAGCCGCCACAGTGCAAGCTTTCTCATCGCGCAGGTGAGTGGGGCGGGATATGTTGATCTGGAGGGTGCCGGGCGCGGCGTGCTGGCGCTGCGCGGGGTGATCGGCACAGTGGGCAGTGTGAAGCCCGCAGATATTCCGCCGGATCAGCGATTTTATGGCGGCGGCAGCGGCACCATTCGCGGCTATCGGTATCAGTCGGTCGGACCAAGCCTGAGCAACGGCAAGCCGCAGGGTGGCACTGCACTTTCGGCGGGAACGGTGGAATTCCGGCAGCGGATTGGCGAGAGCTATGGCGTGGCGGGTTTCGTGGACGCCGGGCAGGTGGCGAATAACGGGTTGCCGTTCACTGGCAAGTTCCGCACCGGCGTGGGGATTGGCGGACGGTATTACACCAGCATCGGGCCGATCCGCGCAGATTTCGCCATTCCGCTGATCCATCAGCACGGCAGCGACAGCTTCGAGGCCTATATTGGGCTGGGAGAGGCGTTTTGATCCGGCTTTTGCGCGTTGCGTTTGCGGCTGTGGCGAGCCTTGCGGTGTTCCTGGGCGTGCTCGGTGCCGCTGTGGTGTTCGGCATCAACACCGAGGCCGGGCGGCATCTGCTGGAACGTGCGGCGGCGGTGGGCGGCGTTTCGATCGAGGGCCTGGACGGGCATATTCCCGATGATGTGCGGGCGCGCCGGGTGACGGTGGCGGACGTCACGGGCGTGTGGCTGGAGATTGATGATTTGGCGCTGCAATGGCAGCTGCGTGGATTGTTGGAGAAGCAGATCAACGCGTCTCTGCTGTCGGTCTCGCGGGTGCATGTGTCGCGGTATCCGAAGGGGAGCGGCGCTACTTCGTCGTCGTCCTCCTCTCTCGATCTGCCGTATCGGATTGCGGTGGAGACGATCCATGCGGGGATGGTCGAACTGCCGGAGTTGAGCTTTTCGCTTGATGGTGGCGGGGCCTACGGGCAGGGCGGATTGGACGTGAAGGCCGCCGCCGCATCGGCTGATCTGCTGGGGCAGGGGCCGGGGAAGCTGTCGGCGCATGTGAGCGGGCCTTTCAATAAGGCTTCGGCGATGGTGACGCTGGATGCGTTGGGGATGATGGCGCGGGGGGATGGCGTCGTTGATCTCAACGCCTTGTCGGGGGATCTGCATTTCGCGGTGGATCAGCCGGCTCATGCCGGTGTGTCGGCGTCGCATCTTGATCTGAAGCTCATCGGAAATGCCGACAACGCGACGGTTCATGCAGACATTGCCGGGCTGAAGCTGCCGGGGAGCAAGCCAGAGTTGCTGGGTGCGGACCCGGTGACGCTGGATGTGCATTATCAGCCCTCCGCCACGCCTGCCCTTTCAGCGCACGCGGTGACTGGGGTTGGGGAGCTTTCGGTTGAGGGCGCGGTTCCTTCGGACAAGCTGGCGCTCGCGTATCATCTGAGTGTTCCGCGCATTGAGGCGTTCACACCGGATGCGGCGGGCAAGGCTGATCTCGCTGGGCGGGTGGATGGCGCTGTGGGTGCGCTGGATGTAACGGCGCATTTGCTATCCGACCTCAAGGCGGGCGGTGTGACCAGTGCTGTGACGGGGGATATCGACGCACATGGCGTGCCGGATGCGCCGACGGGGCATGCGGTGCTGAACGGGGCGTACCAGGGTGAGCCGGTGGCGCTGGAGGTGAACGTGGCGCTCGGCCCGGATCATCAGCCGGTGGTGACGATTGCCGATGCGCGGTTTGCCGGGATTGTCGGCAAGGGCGTGCTCACGGCGGCGGCGGATGGTGGGCTGCCGAGTGGGTATTTGGATGTGGATGCGGCGCGGCTGCCGAGCCCGGCAACGGCGGGGAGTGCCAAGGCGCATGTTGAAATTGGCCGGGATGGCGCATCCCCAGTGGTGAATTTCACGGCGGAGATGAACCGGGCGGCGATGTCTGGCCTGAGTGTTGGCAAGGCGACGCTGACCGGGCGGGTCGCTGATCCTGCTGGGAGTACGCCGGTCGCGGCCGCGAGTTTGGTGGCGGATGGGGTGACGTCTGGCAGCATTCGTGAGGCTGTGAAGCTGGACGCGCAGGGATCGGCGAATGCGTTGGCTTTGAAGTTGTCGGCGACCGGAACTGCCTCGATTGCTGCTTCGGCAACGTTGAATGCGGCAGACAGTCAGCTTCGGCTGGCCAGTCTGCAGGCGACGATGCGAAACCAGACGCTGCGGTTGGGTGCGCCGACCACGATCACCTATGCGCCGAATGTGACGCTGGGGCCTACGAAGTTGCTGTTCGGCGGCAGTTCTCTGGATGTGGCCGGACAGGTTTCGCCTGCGCTGAACCTTACGGCATCGCTACGGGCGGTGCCTGCGGAGTTGGCCGCGGTGTATGATCCGGCGTTGCATGCTTCGGGCAGCTTGCAGGCAGATGCGCGGTTGCAGGGGACGACGGTGGCACCAACCGGCAGCGTGAATGTGCATGGCAGCGGGTTGCGGTTGCGGGAGTATCCAGGGCTGCCAGCCATCAGCGTTGACGCGACGGGGACGTTGCAGGGCGCACGGGCGCAGACGAGTGGCAATCTGACTGCGGGATCGAGTGCGCTGCAGTGGAGTGGCAGCGTGCCGATCAGTGCGGGCGGGGTGTATGATCTGACGACACGGGGCCATGCCAATCTGGCGCTGCTTGATCCGTTGCTGGCGCGTTCGGGGCTGCAACTGCGCGGTATGCTGGCGCTGGATGGCGGGCTGAGCGGAACGGAGCCGCGGCCATCGGGAACGCTAACGTTGCAGCAGGGCTCGCTGACGATGCCGAGCCAGGGTGTGCGGCTGAGCGATATTGCGGCGACTGCGCGAGGTTCGGCGGATGGCGTGGTGCTGGAGAGCCTGACGGCCAAGGCTGGGTCTGGCAGCATGGCGGCACACGGATCGCTGGGTTTGGTGGCACCGATGCCGGTGGATTTCGCGCTGTCGGCCAACAAGGCAAGCCCGGTGGTGAGCGATCTGCTGACGACTGTGTTTGATGCGGATTTGCATCTTTCAGGGGCGTTGCAATCAGCGATGGCGGCGGGTGGGACGATCAAGCTGGGGCGGACTGAGATCAATCTGCCCCAGCATCAACCCGCCAATTTGCCGAATTTGAAGCTGCGCCAGAAAGGCAACCCGACACCACCTCCGCCACCGCCTGCGGACGTGGCTTTGGATGTGGTGCTGTCTGCGCCTGATCAGGTTTATGTCCGTGGCAGTGGGCTGGATGCGGAGTTGGGTGGGCGGCTGCATATTGGCGGGACGGCAGCGAACCCGAAGCCGGAAGGCGGGTTCAAGCTGCGGCGCGGGCAATACAGTCTGGCCGGGCAGAATTTGAATTTCACCAGCGGGCTGGTGGCGTTTGACGGGCATTTGCCGATTGATCCGACGCTGGATTTTGCCGCCACCAGTTCATCGAGCAGTGTGACAGCGACCCTTGCGGTGACGGGAACGGCGAGCGCGCCTTCGATCAAGCTGAGTTCGTTGCCGGAGCTGCCGCAGGATGAGGTGCTGGCGCAGCTGCTGTTCCATCGCAGTGCGGCGGACCTCACGCCGCTACAGCTGGCGCAGATTGCGGCAGGGCTGGCGCAGTTGGCCGATGTTGGCGGCAGTGGCGGGATTGACCCGCTGGGTGCGGCGCGCAAACGGCTGGGGCTGGACGTGCTCACGGTGAACAGCGCGCCGGGTGCGGCACCCAGTGTGGAGGCCGGACGGACGATTGCGAAGGGTGTTTACGTGGGGGCCAAGCAATCGACCGGCGGCAGCGGCAGTCAGGCCACCTTGCGGCTTGATCTGGCGCGCGGGTTGCGGCTGGAGGCGGATCTTGGCGTGGCCCCGGCGGCTGCGGCATCACCGGTTCCGGGTGCTCCGCCGACGGGCAATCAGGTGGGGATTGTCTATGAGTTCGAATACTGAGCGCACAAGAAAGCGGATATCGGCGGCAGGCTGATGCGGCTAGACCGCGTGCATGAAACGCTCCGACTGGATACGGCTGATTTCCTTGTCTGCCCTCTGGGGCGGCTCGTTCCTGTTCTACCGGATTTTGGCGGGTGAGTTGCCGCCGCTGACGACGGTGTTGAGCCGGGTGGCAATCGGATCGGCGTTCATTGCCGTTTATTTGAGGGTGGCCGGTGTTCCGATTGTCATTCCCCGCGCGCAATGGGGACGGATTGCGGTGATGGCGACGCTGAACAACGTCATCCCGTTCACGCTGTTGGCGTGGGGGGAGACACGTGTGACCGGGGGCATTGCCTCTATTCTGAACGCAATGACGCCGGTGTTTGTGGTGCTGGTGACGGGTTTGGTGTGGCGCACCGACCCGTTGACGTGGCCGCGTATGGCAGGCGTGCTTTGCGGGCTGGCGGGTGTGGCGGTGCTGGTGGGGCCGGACGCTTTGCTGGGTGCGGATTTGCTGGGGCAGCTTGCGTGTTTGGGAGCCGCGATTTGCTACGGCTTCGCCTTGCCGTTCGGCCGGCGCGTGTCCGGCGTGGCCCCGCCGGTGCTGGCGTGGGCGCAGCTTTCAACGGCCATGGTTATTTTGGTGCCGCTGGTGCTGATCTTTGACCGGCCTTGGGCGCTTTCGAGCCCTGACACTGCCGGTTGGATCGCCGTGGCGGGGCTTGGGTTGGTCTGCACGGGAATGGCGTATCTGATTTTCTTCGCGCTGCTGGCGAGTGCGGGGGCGACCAATCTTTCGCTGGTGACACTGCTGGTGCCCGTCTCCGCTCTGTTCCTCGGATGGCTGGTGCTGGGCGAGCCGGTCACGGCCGGTGCCGTGGGCGGGATGGCGCTGATCGCGCTGGGGTTGGCGGCGATTGATGGGCGCCTGCTGAAGAAATTCAGCCGCGCCTGACCTCGACGGTGATGTGCGAGAGTTCGTCAAACGGGCGCAGGCGGGCGTGGTAGAATTCCGATGAACGCCCCGCGGCGCTGAC
The DNA here is from genome assembly GCA_903823665.1 of uncultured Rhodospirillales bacterium. GTDB lineage: Bacteria > Pseudomonadota > Alphaproteobacteria > Acetobacterales > Acetobacteraceae > CAIQQQ01. The sequence continues at coordinate 5,226 of CAIJTR010000107.1, read as the reverse complement.
GACGGAAACGATGGCCCCGAGATGGCCCGGCCCGAGCCGCCATAGGTGGAGGTCGGCCACGCGATCGCCTTCCATCACCACAGTTTCACTGATGCGCTTGGCGAGGCCGGTGCTGGGGCTCATGTCGAGCAGGATGGCCCCGGTGTCCCGGATGAGGCCGTAGGACCAACTTGCGATCACCACCGCGCCGATGATGCCGGCGGCGGGATCGGTCCAGCTCCAGCCGAAGCTGCGGGCGAGCAACAGGCCCACGATGACGAGCACCGATACGGCGGCATCGGCGAGGATGTGCATGAAGGCGGCGCGCATGTTGTTGTCGTGGCCATGCGCCCCGTGATCGTGATCGTGACCGTGATCGTGACCGTGATCGTCGCCATGGTCGCTGTGGGCGTGATCATGGTCGTGGTCATGCGCGTGGGCGTGTGAATGGCCGTGGCTATGGCCGTGATGCCCCCCGCTCAACAGCCACGCGCTGGCGACGTTGACAAGCAGGCCGAGCACGGCAATCGGGATCGCCTCACTGAACGAGATGGGGGCGGGGTGCAGCAGGCGATCGAGCGATTCGTAGAGGATCAGCAGCGCGATCATGCCGAGAATGATGGCGCTGGTGAAACCGGCGAGATCACCAAGTTTGCCGGTGCCAAAGGTGAACCGGCGATCCTCGGCATGGGTGCGGGCATAGGTGTAGGCCAGTGCCGCGATCAGCATGGCACCTGCATGGGTGCTCATGTGCAGACCGTCTGCCACCAGGGCGATGGAGCCGAACAGCCAGCCGCCCACAATTTCGAGCACCATCATGATCGAGCACAGCACGATCACCGCCCAGGTGCGGCGTTCATTGGCCTCATGCCCATCGCCAAGGAAGACGTGGCTGTGGATTTCGGTTGTGCTGCTCATATCGCTGGCCTTTGGCGAAACTACGACGTGGGTTCTGCCACCAAAAGACCAGCGGATACTATTGCATCAGCCGCACTTGGCCTCGATGACTTCGATAATTGAGGCAGCGAGATCAATGCCGTCGAAGCGGGCGATTTCCTGCAGGCCGGTGGGGCTGGTGACGTTGATCTCGGTCAGCCATTCGCCGATCACGTCGATGCCGACGAAGATCAGGCCCTGGGCTTTCAGCGTCGGCCCGATGGCGGCGCAGATTTCGAGATCGCGCGCGGTCATCTCGACTTTTTCCGGGCGGCCGCCGACATGCATGTTGCTGCGTGCCTCGCCCTCGGCGGGGACGCGGTTGACGGCACCCATGGCCACGCCGTCGATCAGGATGATGCGTTTGTCGCCTTGGCGGACAGCGGGCTCGTAGCGCTGGATCATCAACGGCTCACGTGAGCGGGCGAAGTGCATTTCCAGCAGGGAGTTCAGGTTTGGATCGTCATGGCGGATGCGGAACACGCCGGCCCCGCCATTGCCAAACAGCGGCTTGACGATGATGTCCTTGTAGGTGGCGCGAAAGCCGCGAATGGCGTCCACATCCCAGGTGACGAGGGTGGGCGGCATGAGGTCTGGGAAATGCGTGACGAGCAGTTTTTCTGGCGCGTTGCGGACGGAGGCGGGGTCGTTCACCACCAGCGTTTTCGGGTGGATGTGTTCGAGCATGTGGGTGGCGGTGATGTAGGCCATGTCGAATGGCGGGTCCTGACGCATCAGGATGCTGTCCATGCTGCCGAGGTCGAGTACTTCTTCCGGGCCGAACTTGAAATGGTCGCCGCGCACGCGCTGCACCGTGACGGGCCGGGCGCGGGCGGTGAGCCGCGTTCCACGCGCGCCGTCCGGCATGCGCACGCCCTCGCTGAGCGACATGTGCTTGACTTCATAGTGCCAGAGCTTGTGGCCACGGCTCTGCGCGGTGAGCATGAGCTGGAACGTGCTATCCCCGTCGATGCCAATGCTCTCCATCGGGTCCATCTGCACGGCAATCTTGAGGCTACGTGACATTCTGGCACTCCTTTGGCTTGGCTTCAGGCAGCTCGGTCTCAGGCGACGGGCATTCCGGGCCTGCGGCGATCAGCGTTCATATGGGTGCGTATCCACCCAAGCAGGGGGTATTCGCAAGTGCGGGAGACAACGCAGCCGCCGACGATGCCCGCAATGCCGAGGACGACGAACGCCGCCCAGTCAGGGGCAAGGCCCTTTGGCACGATGTGGGTCCATGCCTGCCACGCGATGCCGATAAAGACGAACTGGAACAGGTAGATGGAATAGGAGGCCGATCCGAGGGCGGTGAGCAGCGGGGTTGCCTTGGTGTTTGCGCGAGCACTTCGCAGCGCGGCACCCAGGATGATCAGGCCGGAAGGGATGCCGTATGCGAGCCGCGCGGGTTCGGCATATCCGTTCATCCACCCCATGTCCTCGGCGAAGGCCGCGATGGCAACGCCTGCGAGGCCTGCGTGCCAAAGCCATGGCGGAATGGTGGCAGGACTGCGCCGCAGCCAGACAGCCGCCAGCACGCCGAACAGGAATTGGAGGCTGAACGCTGATGTCAGCAATGGCGGTACGAAAGGAAGCGGGCCTGCAACGGCAACCGTCCCAATCAGCGCCAGCCAGATCACGCCCAGCACAAACCCCAGATTGCGGTTCCAGATCGCAAGGCCAAAGACGATGTAGAAGGTGACTTCATATTGAAGTGTCCAGGCCACTCCCAAAATCGGCTCCCCGGCGAACGGCTGGAGCGAGAGGGAGTTGAGAACATGGCTGATGGAGGGCAGACCGTGCCCGGCCGCCAGTTCCAAAAAAAGCGTGGCGGCTGTGGCGATCCAATAGAGCGGATAGATGCGCTGGAATCGCCGCGCAATGTAGCGGCCTAGACGATGTGGCGAACCGATATCGTCATGATGGACGTAGGTGATGATGAATCCACTGATGACGAAGAACAGGTCAACACCGGCATGGCCGAACTGCCAGAACGACATCAGCCAGGGCGTGGCGTGATCGGCGTTGAGGTGTCGGGCGCAGTGATAGAGCACGACGCAGGATGCTGCGATGCCGCGTGCTATTTCCACGCCGATCAACCGGTGCGGGCCGGGTTGGCTCATTTTTCCATCCTAGACGCCACGCGAGGCATTTGCGGAACGATATGTGCTTAGTTCAGCCGTCCACGCAACTCGGTGATGGCCGCACGCGCCCGGCTGGCGGCCTCGCCGCTGGGGCGTAGGGCGAGGAAACGCTCGTAACAGCGAAGGGACGCAGCGTAGTGGTCGAGCCTGCGATTGAGCTGGCCAGCCTCCTGCCACAACACGGCGGCATCGGGTGCTATCCGCAGCATGTCCTCGATATATGACAGGGCGGAGGCGAACTGGCCGATCTGCAGCAGGCGGGATTTGATGTTGGTTTGCAGGCGAAGCAGGATGTCGCGGTTGGACATGGGGGCGAGCGTTGTGGGGCCCATTTCGGCGCGCGACCCTTGAGAACGTTTGAGCAGGTTGCGCAGGTCATCCCGGTCCAGTGCCTCACCTCCGGCGAACACATCCATCGCGACGAGGGCAGTTCCCTGCTTCGTGTCTGCCTCAAGTGCTATCAGGAAATGGCCGGGGAAATTGATGCCGCGCGCCGCCCAGCCCGCCGCGCGGGCGGCGTGCAGCCACAAAATGCCGAGGGCGACGGGGAGGCCGCGCCTGCGTTCGATGACGCGGATGAGGTTCGCGTTGTCGAAATCATCATAGGTTTCGCCATCGCCGATATAGCCGTAGCGGCCGGCCATGAGGCCCGCGAGCGCGCCTGCCCGCGCTGCCAGATCATCGTCCGGCACATCTAAGCCAAGCGCTACCGCATCGCGCGCGATCTCGCTCAGATGGGCTGACGCGGCGCGCCAATCCGCTTCGGGAACGGCGAGCCGGGCGAGCTGGAGGGCGGCGTCGGCGAGGTCGATTTCGCCATCGGGGAGCTGGCCGATGGCGTCGAGGATGGCTTTACTGTCGCTCAGTCTGCGATGTCCTTGGCTACGCTGTCGGCTGGAACATAGAGCGCCCCGCCGGCGGCTTTGAAGGTCTCGCTCATCTGTTCCATGCCGTTCTGCCGCAGACTGTCCTCGCGGATGTCGTGGCTGATCTTCATGGAGCAGAATTTCGGGCCGCACATGGAGCAGAAATGCGCGACTTTGTGGGCCTCTTTCGGCAGCGTCTCGTCGTGGAACTTGCGCGCCGTGTCGGGGTCGAGGCCGAGGTTGAACTGGTCTTCCCAGCGGAATTCGAACCGGGCGCGGCTGATGGCGTCGTCACGCAATTTCGCTGACGGGTGGCCTTTGGCGAGGTCGGCGGCGTGGGCGGCGATGCGGTAAGTGATGACGCCGGTTTTCACGTCGTCACGGTTCGGCAGGCCCAGATGCTCCTTCGGTGTCACGTAGCAGAGCATGGCGGTGCCGAACCAGCCGATCATGGCGGCACCGATGGCGGACGTGATGTGGTCGTAGCCCGGCGCGATGTCGGTGGTCAGCGGCCCAAGCGTGTAGAACGGGGCTTCGCCGCATTCGCGCAGTTGCTTGTCCATGTTGACCTTGATCTTGTGCATCGGCACATGGCCGGGGCCTTCGATCATCACCTGACAGCCTTTGTTCCACGCCACTTTGGTGAGTTCACCAAGGGTTTCGAGTTCGGCGAACTGGGCGCGGTCATTGGCGTCTGCGTTCGAGCCGGGGCGCAGGCCGTCGCCGAGGGAGAACGAGACGTCGTGCTTGCGCATGATGTCGCAGATCTCGTCGAAGCGTTCGTAGAGGAAGCTCTCTTTGTGGTGTGCCAGGCACCAGCGCGCCATGATGGAGCCGCCGCGGGAGACGATGCCGGTGGTGCGGGTGGCGGTCATCGGTACGTAGCCTAGGCGGACGCCGGCGTGGATGGTGAAATAGTCCACGCCCTGCTCGGCCTGCTCGATCAGCGTGTCTTTGAACACTTCCCAATCCAGCTTGTCCGGATTGCCGCCGACTTTTTCCAGCGCCTGATAGAGCGGCACGGTGCCGATGGGCACAGGCGAGTTGCGCATGATCCAGCTGCGGATGTTGTGGATGTTCCGCCCGGTGGACAGGTCCATCACCGTGTCCCCACCCCAGCGAATGGCCCACACCAGCTTTTCGACTTCCTCGGCGGCGGAGGAGGTGACGGCGGAGTTGCCGATATTGGCGTTGATCTTGACCAGGAAGTTGCGGCCGATGATCACCGGCTCCAGCTCTGGGTGGTTGATGTTGGCCGGGATGATGGCGCGGCCACGGGCGATTTCGGAGCGGACGAATTC
>CAIJTR010000106.1 GCA_903823665.1 uncultured Rhodospirillales bacterium | reverse complement strand
TTCGACCAGATGGAATCATCTGGTCGAAAGTTCGTGCTCTAGAAACATATGACTCTAGAGCAACTTAGCGCCGACCAGATTGCACCGGAACGGTTCAATCTGGTCGGGCATTGCTCTAGCCGGGCATCCGGCAAAGGCTGAACGGCCAAATCGTGCGCGCCACACTGGCGATGCGCGCCTCGGCCGGCAGCCTTATGCCATGCGCCAGCAGCGCCACCACCATGATCGCCAGCATCGCCCGGCGCAGATAACGCAATTGAACCGGGCGCGGCCCGGCCAGCCGCACCACTGCCCAGGCCCCGGTGATGCCGATCGCCCCGCCCACAATCACCTCGATCACACTATGCGCACCCAGCGCGATGCGACTGATGCCGATCACCACCGCAAAGCCCAGTGCCAGCAACGGAGCGATCATCTGCCGCCGCCCGCCTTTGCGCAGCAATCCCAGCAGCCCGCCATAGACCATCGCCGCCGAGGCCGTGTGCCCGCTCGGGCTACGCAGCCCGATCTCGCGTGCCAAGGCCCCGCCGCAGTCAAACGCGGCCACCTTGCCCACCAGCACCAGACTGAACACCACCGCCACAACGCCCAGCCACGCGAAAGCCGCCCGCCACCAGCCCATCGCCAGCAGCGCCACAAACGCAAGCCCGTAGACAGGCAGGATCACCGCCTGATCGGCAAAATCGGTCAGTGTGTTCATCGTCTTGCGCTGCTCAAACACTCTCGGCGAAGGCCGCGCAGCTTCGGCTCACACCGCAGCGTTCGTGGCAAGGAAGAGGCTGTATAGCGACGTCTGCCCACAAATATACAGCCGGTTGCGCTTCGGGCCGCCGAAACAGACATTGGCCACAATCTCGCCCACTACAACGGTCCCCAAATGCGTCCCGTCCGGCGCATAGCAGAACACATTCGTCCCGGCGGACGTCCACACATTCCCATGCCGGTCCACCCGCAACCCGTCAAAGAACCCGTCCGGGCAGGTCGCAAACAGCCGGGACGCACCAACAGTCCGCCCATCCGCCGTCACATCATACGCCGTGATCGTCACCGGCAATCCCGGCACGTGTGAGGCCCCGGTATCGACCACATACAGCACGCTCTCATCCGGCGAGAATGCCAGCCCGTTCGGCCGCACCCGGTCCTGGATCACCGACGTCACCGCCCCATTCTGCCCATCAATCCGATAGACATGACACGCCCCAATCTCACTCTCCGCCTGATCGCCTTCATAGTCACTGTCGATGCCGTAGGTCGGGTCGGTGAACCACACCGATCCGTCAGACTGCACCACCACATCATTCGGCGAATTGAACCGCTTGCCCTCAAACCGGTCCGCCAGCACCGTGATCGAGCCATCTTGCTCCGTGCGCGTCACCCGCCTTGTGCGATGTTCACAACTCACCAGCCGGCCTTGCCGGTCTGTCGTGTTGCCGTTGGAATTCTGGCTCGGCTGGCGAAACACCGAGACGGAGCCGTCGGTTTCGTCAAACCGCATCATCCGGTCATTCGGGATGTCGGACCACACGAGGTAGCGCCCAGCCGGGAAATACGCCGGCCCCTCGGCCCAGCGGCAGCCGGTCCAAAGCTTCTCCAGCCTAGCGTGGCCGATATGCAGCGCGTTGAAGCGCGGGTCATGCACAATCACGTCACTCATTGCCGCTCCACCCATTTGAGATGCGAAATCCACACGCCACACGCAAGCCTACCCCTTCACCGCCCCCGCCGTCAGCCCCGCCACGATATGACGTGCCGCGATCAGCGTGATCAGCAAAGGCGGCAAGGCGATCAGCACGCCCAGCGCCATCAGCCGCCCCCACTCAATTCCCACATCGGTGATATAAAGCGACGCCGCCACCGGCAACGTTCGCGTGGCGCGATTGGTCAGCACCAGCGCCAAAATGAACTCATTCCACGCAATGCGGAACGTAAAGATCGCCGCCGCCGCCAGCCCCGGCCGAATCAACGGCAGCACGACCGTCGTGAGAATCCGCAACGACCCACACCCATCAATCTGCGCCGCCTCCTCCAGCTCATACGGAATTTGCGCAATGAAGCCATAGAGCACCCAAATGGTGAACGGCAGGTTCACGGCGGTGTAGAGCAACACCAGCCCCCAAAGACTGTTGAGCAGCCCCGCATCCTGCCACACCACAAACACCGGCACTGCCAGCACCGCCAACGGCACACTGCGCAGCAGCAACGTCGTCGACGATACAACGGATCGCCCCACAAACCGGAACCGCACAATCGCATACGCCGCCATCGTGCCGATGGTGAGCGTAAGCACCGTCGAAACAACACCCACAAACACGCTATTGCCCAGATACGTCCCAAACCGGTCCTGCAGCAGCACCGCGCGATAATTGTCGAGCGTGGGGGCAAAGAAAAACACCGGCGGCATCGCAAAGATATCCGTCTGCACCTTCAGCGAGGTCAACGCCATGATCAGCACCGGCCCCAGACAGATCAGCGCCAGCATCACCACCACGCCGTAACGTGCCGCCCTCACCGCCGCCCGTCCCGCATCGGATTGGAAATCGCCAACGCTGCCACCGAGAGGGCGGAGACCACCAGCAACAACAGCACCGAAATCGCCGACGCCGTGCCCAGCTTCTGGCTCACAAACGCCGTCTTGTAGATCAGCACAGGCAAAACCTCAGTGGCATTGCCCGGCCCGCCGAAGGTGAGCGCGTAAATCACCTCCAGCACGCGAAACGCATCGATCAACCGCATGAGTGCTGTCACAACCAGAACCGACGCCAGCATCGGCAGCTTCACCCGCAGAATCGCCTGCAACGGCGTCGCCCCATCAATGCGCGCCGCCTCCAACGCCGATTGATCGATGTTCTGCAACCCCGCCAGCACCATGATCAGCACAAACGGCGTCCACTGCCACACATCCGAGAGAACGATGGCCGCAAACGCCAGCACCGGATCACCCAGCCAGGTCTGCGGCCCAATCCCCACCAGCCCGATCAGATAATTGGCAAACCCATACTGCGTGTCGAACAAATACCGCCACATCATGCCGACCACGATCGGGGCCACCATCATCGGCGCGATGAAGATGGTGCGAAACACCGCCATGCCGCGCATCGGCTGCTCCAGCAACAACGCCAGCGCCGTGCCGAGCAGCATCTCACAGCCCACCACAACCGCCGCAAACGCCAGCGTCACCCCAAACGAGTGCAACACCACCGGGTCCGTCAGCGCCAAGCCGAACGCAGACAACCCGACATAGGTTGCACTCGACCAAGGCGTGCCCAAGCTCCACTGCTCCATCCCCAGCCGCAACGCCAGCAACGTGGGATACAGACAGCCAAACCCAATCACCAAAACCGCAGGCCCGGCCAGCATGTAGGGAGCCGACCGGTTCACCATTGATTTGAAGGCACCCACCCGAGCCATCACGTTTTCAAATAGCCGCCACGCTTCATAATCGCCGCAACCGCCGTCGCACTCTCATCCAGCGCCTGCTTCGGCGTCTTGCTGCCGATCAGCGCCTCTGACACACGCAAGCCCAGCACCTGCTCGTCGATCTCACCGAATTCCGGAATCATCGGCCGCCAATCGGCATCGGTGTAGACAAGCTGCTGCTTGAGCAATTTGTATTCCGGATACATCGCAAGCACGCCGGCATCATCCAGTGTTGAGTTGCGCATGGCCACGCCGCCCGCCTTGGCAATCGCCACATCCAGCGACTTCGACGTGATCCACTGCATGAACAGGAACGCTGCCTCCTGGTTCGCCGAGCGCTTTGGAATGGCGATCCCAAACCCACCACTCTCCGCCGAATACCGCGCGCCCTTCGGATGCAGCGCATAGCGCACCTTGCCATCCACCTTGGACTTCGCCGGATTCTTCACACCGCCAAACACCGCGATGGTGTCGAGATAAAGTGCGGATTGGCCAAGCAGAAACGCATTCTCCATCTCGCCAAACCCGTAACTCGGAATCCCCGCAGGCCCCGTCTCCACAAACCGCTTCAGCGTCTCCACCGCCTTCACACCGGCTGGCCCATTGAATTCAACATTCCAGTTTTCATCGAAGAACTGCCCACCCAGCGGATTCAGGTGCAACAAAAACGCGTGCGTCGCCTGATGGCCGGACTGACCACGGCTCGTCACCGCCCCAATCTTGGCCTTGTCATGAATAGGGTCGAGCATCGCCAGCAATTCGTCGTACGTGGCAGGCGGCTGCAGGCCGAGGCTGTCGAGAATATCGGCCCGATAGGCCAGCACGCTCGTTTCGGTGCCGAACGGCAGCGCATAAAGCTCCGCCCCCGGCCCCGCCAGATACCCCTTTGGCCCGCCAACAGCGCCGATGTTGTTCAGATACGCCGGCACAACATCGGCCAGATCATAGTCCGGATCAGCCAGGTCCGCGTTCTTCATCATCGGCCCAAGCGGTGCCAGCAGGTCCTTCTTGACGTATTCCGTCTTCCACATGCCCAGAATCGTGATCAAATCGTAATCGCTCTGCGGCTTGGACATCTCAAGCAGTTGTTTGTCGTGCATACGCATATACTGCATCTTGTCGATCTCGACCTTGATGCCAGTCTGCTTGGTAAACTCCACAACAAACGGTATTGCCGCATCATAATGCGGGTGCGCCGGCCAGTTCACCACAATGGTGGTGCCGCGATACGTGGCGAACCGGTCCGCCGCGTGCGCCGCGCGGGTCACAGCAGGAGCACACAACGCCGTCGCCGCAAGCAGTTTCAAGCCATCCCTGCGCTGCATTTGTCCGATTCCTCCATATAATCCGCTCTTAGGAGGAACTTGGCGGCGCACATCACAATTCGCAACATAACACCATCAGCCATGGATATCCTGCAACCGGTTCCTGAATGATATTTCAAGCCAACGTCGATTGCGCTACCCTCTTGTCATGACAGGATCTCGTTCCAGGCTAACAACTTCCGGCCGCTCCGCCACCATAGCCGATGTTGCCATTGCGGCGGGCGTATCGCGTGCATCAGTTTCTCGTTGTTTCACACCCGGTGCATACGTTTCAGCGAGCACACGCGCCAAGGTGAACGAAGCGGTCGCGGCGCTGGAATACCGGCCCAACCTCGTTGCACGCTCGCTCAGCACCCGACGCTCCAACGTGATCGCCGTTGCCATCACGCGATTGGAAAACAGCTTTCACGCCGAGTTGCTGCAAACATTCGCTCATGGCCTCACCCCAATGGGGTATCGGATTCTGCTGTTTCTGACGGACCCTGAAACCGATGGTGATCCACCGATTGAAGAAGTGCTGCGCCATCAGCCCGAGTTGATCATTCTGGCCGCCGTGCGCTTTACCTCGCACTTCGCCGATCAGTGTCAGCAAGCTGGTGTACCCGTCATCTTGATCAACCGCACCGCGGAGCACGCCACCGTCTCCAGCGTCACCGGAGAGAACGAGCGAGGCGGCAGCGTGGTGGCGCAATTCCTGTTGGCGGGCGATCATCGCCGTATTGGGCTAATCGCTGGCTTCGATGACAGCTCCACCAGTGCCGAACGCGAACGGGGTTTCACCAATACACTGCGCGCGCACGGCCAAACGGTATGCGCGCGAGGTTCGGGCCAATTCACCGGCTACCAAGCGGCACGCGCGTGCCGGGAATTGCTGAGCGCGCCTGAGCCGCCTGACGCCATTTTCTGCGCGAACGACGTTATGGCGATCGCTGCAATTGACGTCGCACGACGGGAATTTGGGCGTAAACTAGGCCAAGATCTCTCCATCGTCGGCTACGACAACAGCAGGCCGGCGGCCGGCTCAGGCGTGGAACTCACCAGCTTCTCTCAAGCCGCTGAAGAAATGGCCAATCAGGCGCTTCTCATGCTGCCAAACCTGCTTGGCGCGCCCCCCGCCACCAGCCTGCACACCGTCGTCACAGGTGAACTGATTGTCCGCCAGTCCGCCCGGTTGCCGACCAGCGGGATCGTCGAGCAAAACGGCCAGCGCATCTGGAAACCTCAATAACAGTTTGACGAGGCGGCATGCGCTGCTTAGCGTTAAATCTCCGAAACCTTTCGGAAACCCTTTTGCCGCCGTTCCGAAACCTTTCGGTACAAGAAATCAACGATGTCGCTGTCCCGTATCGCCACTGCACTCGGCCTCTCGATCACCACCGTCTCGCGCGCCTTGGGCGGGTTTGACGATGTGTCGCTAGCCACCCGCGCCCGCGTTGAAGCAGAGGCCAAGCGCATTGGCTATCGACCAAACCAAGGTGCCCGAAGGCTTCGTCTGGGCCGTGCCGATGCCGTGGGCCTCATCCTCCCCACTGGCAGCGGCGAGTTCGACGACCCCTTCTTCCTGCGTCTTCTAAGTGCCATCGGCCCCGCTCTCGCCGATGCCGGGCTCGATCTGCTGGTCACGGCAGCACCGCCGGGTGAACGCGAGGTGCAGGCCTATCGCCACATGGCCGAGAGCCGTCGTGTTGATGGCTTTTTGCTCGCCCGAACCCGCGCCCATGACCCACGCATCGCTTATCTGCTACTGGCCGGCATCCCGTTCGTCGCCCACGGCCGCAGCCAAACCGCAAAGCCCTTCGCCTACGTCGACACAGACGGCATGGCCGCGGTCGCCGAGGCCACCGAGCGACTCATCACCTTCGGCCACCGCCGCATCGGCTTCATCACGGCCAGCGGCGGCCTCAACTTCGCCACCCACCGCGAGGCCGGCTGGCGTCACGCCATGCAACATGCGGGTCTGGAATGCGACCTGATCGGCAAGGCCGAGCCAGACGAGGAAGGCGGCTTCCGCGCCACCCACGCCATGCTCGAAACGGCCCGCGACATCACAGCCCTCATCACCGCCACCGACCGCATGGCCGCCGGAGCCCTGCGCGCACTCGCCGAAACCGGGCTGCGAGCGGGGCGAGACATTTCTCTGATCGGCTTCGACAACCACCGCTTCACCGCCCACACCGAACCGCCGCTCACCACCATCAGCCAGCCCATCGAACAGGCTGGTGAGCGCATGGTTGCCATGCTGCTTGCCCTATTCGGTGGGGCCGAGCCAGCCGAACTGCACGAAATCCTTCCCGCAACCCTGATCCCGCGCGCCAGCGACGGGCCAGTGAACCATCAAGCGGCCAACACGAGCCGTATGACCCAACCCTGAGGAGACACCACCATGAAAGCACGCCTTGCCGCCCTTGTGCTCGCAGCTTTGCCCTGGGCCGCCCCGCTCGCCCACGCGGAAGACCTTGTCTTCCTCTCCACCCAGCTTCGCCCGGTCGAGGAAGCGCAGAAAATGCGTGATGCCATCCTCAAGCCCAGCCCGGTGCCGACCACCTACGTCGCGGATGTGCCGCAGGTCGTCCCCACCCGCCTCGCCGCCGAGCGTCAGGGCAACACCCACACCATCAGCGTCGTGGGTGCCCTGCACGGCGAAATCCAGCCGCTGGTGGCCACCAACGATCTCGCCCCACTCGACACGCTCGCAGCCCAACTCTCTGGCCGCGGCATCCCACCGGCTCTGATGGAACTCGGCAAGCTCGGCACCGCCCACCAGATGTACATCCCGTGGATGCAGGCCACCTACATCATGGTCGCCAACAAGCAGGCGCTGCCCTATCTGCCGAAGGGCGCCGATCTCAATGCGCTGACCTTCGCCCAGCTGAACGAATGGTCCAAGGCCGTGCAAGCCGCCACCGGCAAGCGCATGCTCGGCTTCCCCGCAGGTCCGCAAGGCCTGATGCATCGCTTCTTTGAGGGCTTCCTCTATCCGTCCTACACCGGCGGTGTCGTCCGCACCTTCCGCTCGCCGGATGCGGAGGCGATGTGGACGGAATTCGCGGGCCTGTGGAAATCGGTCAACCCGAACTCCGCCAGCTACAACTTCATGCAGGAGCCGTTGCTGGCCGGTGACGTCTGGATCGGCTTCGATCACGTCGCCCGCATGCTCGACGCCTTGCGTCAGAAGCCCAACGATTTCGTGGCCTTCCCCGCCCCCTCCGGCCCCAAGGGTCGCGGCTATATGCCCGTGCTCGCAGGCCTCGCCATCCCGAACGGCGCGCCGGACATGAAGGGGGCGACGGCGCTGATCGACTATCTCAGCCAGCCGGCAACCCAGATCAAAATGGCGCAAACGGCAGGCTTCTTCCCAGTCGTCGCCGCCACCCTGCCTGACGACCTCGAACCCGGCCTGAAGCTGGCCGTTGGAGCCATCGCCAAAACCCAAGCCTCCTCTGACGCCCGCCCCAGCCTGCTGCCCATCGGCCTCGGAACCCAAGGCGGCGCGTTCGACAAAATCTATCTCGACAGCTTCCAGCGCATCGTTCTGCGCAATGAGCCGGTGCGCGCCACGCTCGACCGGCAGGCCGAGTCCCTACGCAAGATCATGACCGAGACGGGTGCGCCGTGCTGGCAGCCAGACGCGCCAAGCACAGGCGCCTGCCCGGTGGAATGAGCCGCAAATGGCCCCACTCCTTCTGATCGCGCCCTGCCTGCTGTTTTTGGGCGTGCTCTTCCTGATCCCGCTGGTGCAGACCATCGCACTGGCGTTTCAGGTGCACGGGGCATGGAGCCTTGAGAATTTCAACACCATGAGCGGCGATCTGAACTTTCATGACGCCATCGTGGACACCTTCGCCATCGTCGCCATCGCCGTGCCGCTGCAACTCGTCCTGGCATTGGCGATGGCGATGATGCTGCGCGGGCTGCGGCGTGGACGCGACATCGTTTTATGGATATGGTCCATCCCGCTCGGGATTTCCGACCTGGCGGCGGGCCTGGTCTGGCTCGCCATCCTCACCGACCAAGGCTTCCTCAACACGATCCTGTTCCACCTCGGCGTGGTCAGCGGACCCGTCAGCTGGCTGTCCTACGAGACGCCCACAGCGCTGCTCATCGGGATCGCTGTGGCGGAACTCTGGCGCGCCACCGCTATCGTCCTCGTGATCCTCGTCTCCGGCGTGCAGATGCTGCCGAAGGAATACAACGAGGCGGCGGACGTCTTCGGTGCCTCCCCCTGGACCCGCTTCACGCGCATCACGTTGCCGCTGTTAAAGCCAACCATCCAAACCGCCCTGATCCTGCGCACCGTTTTGGCGTTTGAGATGTTCGCCATCGTGCAGGCCATCGGCGGCCGCAATTTCCCAGTCATCGTTGGCGAGGCCTTCACCTGGCAATACACCAACCAGGATTTTGGCGTGGCCGCAGCCTATGCCGTCGTTATCATGTTGATCTCACTGGGAGCCACCCTGGTCTATCTGCGCGTGTTGCGCACGCCGCGGGAGCAGTTGGGATGAAACGCCAGCTCTACCTCACCGGCGTGCTCGCTCTGTGCGCGTGGACACTTGTTCCGATCTACTTCTTAGCCCTCGGCGCACTCGGCGGTCGTGATCTGGTCAATACCTTTCCAAAGCCGTTTTGGCCGGGCTCCGCTTCCTTCACCACCATACGTGACTTCCTGGCGATTGATGGCGTGGCAGCCGCAACACTCGTCAGCGTGGAAACCGCGTGCCTGACGATGCTGTTCGCCTTGCTGCTCGGACTGCCCGCGGGATACGCCCTGGCCCGCTTCTCATTTCCTGGCTCCGGCCTGTTTCGCCTGCTCATCTTGCTGACGCGCGCCTTCCCGGTCGCCATCCTCGCCTTGCCGCTGACGGTGGGTTTCATCCGTCTGGGCCTCTACGACACCCCGCTTGGCGTGTCGTTGCTCCACACAGCCCTCGCGTTGCCGTTCGCGGTTCTCGTCTCATCGAGCTTGTTCCAGGCCGTGCCACGAGAGTTGGAAGAAGCCGCCTGGGTGTTTGGCTGCTCCAAATTCGAAGCCGCCCGCC
The DNA here is from genome assembly GCA_903823665.1 of uncultured Rhodospirillales bacterium. Taxonomy (GTDB): domain Bacteria; phylum Pseudomonadota; class Alphaproteobacteria; order Acetobacterales; family Acetobacteraceae; genus CAIQQQ01. The sequence continues at coordinate 2,627 of CAIJTR010000106.1, read as the reverse complement.
GCGTGGTGCTTCCCCTTGCCCTCCCCGGCATCGCCGCCATCGCCATCTTTGCCTTCGTCATCTCATGGAACGAAGTCTTCGCCGGGGCCGTGCTCACCGTCCGCCACCGCACGCTCACCGCCTATCTGCTCACCGTGCTGTCAGAAAGCCCGCTGCACGTGCAATTCGCCGGTGGTTTCGTGCTGATCCTGCCGACCATCGCCTTCATCTACGCCGTCCGCAAACACCTCTTTGCCATGTGGGGCATCTCCAACAGATGATGACGCAATATGGCTGACATCGTAATCGACAACATCCGCAAGGCCTTCGGCCCCACTGTGGCGCTTGAGAACATCTCGCTCCACGTCGCCGACGGTGAGTTTCTCGCCCTCCTCGGCCCCTCCGGATGTGGCAAAACCACGCTTTTGCGCATGATCGCCGGGCTCGAAACCCAAACCTCCGGCCGCATTCTCATCGGCGGGCGCGACGTATCGAACCTCCCGCCCCGCAAGCGCGGCCTCGCCATGGTGTTCCAAAACTACGCCGTGTTTCCGCACATGAAGGTGCGCGAAAACGTCGCCTTCGGCCTCACCATGGCGGGTGCCGACGCCGCTCGTATCAAGCAACAGATTGAGAGCACAGCAGCACTTTTGCACATCGAGCCCTATCTCGACCGCTACCCAGCTCAACTCTCCGGCGGCCAACGCCAGCGTGTTGCCGTCGCCCGCGCGCTCGCCGTCGAGCCCGCCGTGCTGCTGATGGACGAGCCGCTCTCCAACCTCGACGCGCTGCTCCGCCTCGAAATGCGCGCCGAACTGAAGGCCGTGCTGCAATCAGCCGGAACCACCACCATCTACGTCACCCACGACCAAACCGAAGCCATGGGCCTCGCCGACCGCATTGCCGTGCTCTATCGCGGCCACATCGCGCAGATTGCCGAGCCGGACACCATCTACCGCCACCCCGCCACCAAATTCGTCGGCGGCTTCGTGGGCTCCCCACCGATGAACTTCATCAATTTGCCCTGCGAAAACGGCACCGTTCACCTCGGCTCGCTGAGCTACCACGCGCCCACCACCGCCGCACACGTCACTCTCGGCATCCGCGCGGAGGACATTGACGAGGCAGCCGATGGCATGGAGTTCACCGTCCGCGTCGCCGAACCTTTAGGCGTGCACACACTTCTCACCGGCACAGCGTGTGGCCAGATGCTCCGCGTCACAGCCCCCCCGCGATCCCGCCCCGCCCCCGGCAGCACGCTCACCCTCCGCCCACGCGCTGACAGCATCATCTGGCTCGACGCAGACACAGGCCTCGCACTATGACCACAGATATCCTCGAACAATGCCGCGCAACCCTCTACGCCAATGACCGCGGCGGCTACACCGTGCCCACAGCACGGCTTTATCCGTTCCAATGGAACTGGGATTCCGCCTTCGTCGCCATGGGCTGGGCACGCTTCGACCGGCCACGCGCGTGGCAGGAAATCGAAATGCTGTTGCGCGGCCAATGGAAAGACGGGTTGATCCCACAGATTATCTTCCACGCACCATCCGATGATTACTTCCCCGGCCCCAATGTCTGGCAGACCGGCCACACGCCAGAAACCTCCGGCATCCCACAGCCGCCGGTCCTCGCCACCGCCGTGCGCAACGTGCTGCAGCTTGATCCGAAGGGCCACACCCACATGGCCCGCATCTACCCAGCCCTGCTCGCCAACCATCGCTGGTGGGCCGAAGCGCGCGACCCGAACGGCACCGGCCTGGTTGCCACACTGCACCCGTGGGAAACCGGTATGGACAACTCCCCCGCCTGGGATGCCGCCATGGCGCGCGTACCGACCACAACCACAACCGAGATCCAAAGGCGCGACACCGGCCATATCGACGCCTCAATGCGCCCGAAGGCGGAGGACTATCAACGCTTCATCCACCTCGTCGATTGCTTCCGTGACACCGGCTGGAACGCCGCCGAGATGTACAGGCGATCGCCGTTCCGCGTCGCAGATATCGGCACCAACGCCATTCTGCTGCGTGCCGAGCGCGACCTGCTCTTCCTCGCCGAATCTTTCGGCACGGAAGCGGAGCGCAGAGAAATCAACGATCGCATCGCCCGCATGGCCAGCGCTCAAGACACGCTGTGGGACGCCCAAAAGGGCATCTACGTCTGCCGCGACCTGAGCACCGGCACAACCATGGATGTCGCAACATCCGCAGGCTTCCTGCCACTCTATGCCAACATCACCACGCACGCCGAAACGCTGGCGGCCACACTCACGCTCTGGCTGGAACATGCAAGATGGCTGATCCCATCAACAGACCCGCGCGACCACCGTTTCGAGCCCAAACGCTACTGGCGCGGCCCAATTTGGGCCGTCGTCAACTGGATGATTTCCGACGGCTTCGAAAATGCCGACATGAAACCCGCAGCCGATCTCATCCGCAAGCAAACGCGTGCGCTGATCGACAGTGTTGGCCTCTATGAATATTTCGACCCAACAACCGGTGCCGGCCTGGGTGGCACCAACTTCAGTTGGACGGCTGCCATTCGGTTGATAATGGCAGAGCACTAGAGCACGTTTCGACCAGATGGAATCATCTGGTCGAAAGTTCGTGCTCTAGAAACATATGACTCTAGGGTCTGTTGAG
>CAIJTR010000105.1 GCA_903823665.1 uncultured Rhodospirillales bacterium | reverse complement strand
TGCGGGTGTAGTTCAATGGTAGAACGGCAGCTTCCCAAGCTGCATACAGGGGTTCGATTCCCCTCACCCGCTCCAAGGCGTTCTTCCGCCATTCCAATGCAACTCCTGGAATTTAGTCAAATTTCGGTGCGCCCTTAAATCTCCCATTCATCTTTGTAGCCGAAATTGAGACAACTCTCATGGCGCAGAAAGCCCATGTGACAATCTCTCAGGCCGTTCGCGCTGGAATGAGCGTGGCGTCCGAGTGCCAGGATGGGCATGCCCGATATGAGCACGCGCACCACACAGCCGCTGTCGCCCACAATGGGCAGGCGCGCCGCAATGACCGGCTCGGCGATGGCAGCGGCGTTCTGCGCCGGACAAAGCTGGGGCAGGGTGACCAAGCCGCATGATATCTCTGCCATCATGCCACTCCCGCTCCCACTCACACAGCCCGTATTGGCAAACCCAGTGACCCCAATCCGGGTGACTGATCCAAAGCCGGTCCCTGCCGACACGCTTGCTGAATGGATGGTGTTCAAGCGCCGCTTCATCTCCGCGGACGGCCGGGTGATCGACACGCATAACGGCGGCGTCTCTCACAGCGAGGGACAGGGCTGGGCTATGCTCTTTGCCGCAACCTGCGATGACCGGGCCACCTTCGATCTCTTGCACGGCTGGACGCAACAGCATTTGCAACGCGGCTTCGACCATCTCCACGCCTGGCGCTACCGCCCGAATGCTGCGGTTCCTGTCGATGACCAGAACAACGCCACAGACGGTGATGTGTGGATCGCAGCCGCCCTTGGTCGCGCCGCTTGGCGATGGGGGAGGCCAGAATTGGCTGAGCGTGGCCGGGCCATCGCCCATGACATATTGCACGTTTTGCTGCGCGAGGCGGGGCCGCGTCTGGTGCTGTTACCAGGGGCGGAAGGCTTCACACGGCCTGGCAGTTTGACCGTCAATCCGTCCTATTACGCATTCCCGGCGCTGGAGGAGCTTGCCGCGCTGGCCCCTTCGCCGCTCTGGTCAAGGCTGATTGCGGACGGGCACGCGCTTTTGGATGACGCAAGGTTTGGCCCCTATAAGCTGTCGCCGGACTGGCTGCTGATCGATCGCGCCACCGGGGCGGTCTCGCCGCATCCGAATTGGCCTGCCCGGTTTTCGTATGATGCTATTCGCGTGCCGCTTTGGCTTGCCTGGTCCGGTGAACACTATAGCGTTGTTGCTGAATCATTTGCCCGTTATTGGAACATTTATCAGACAAATCCGCCGGCTTGGGTGGATCTCAACACCAACGCGTCAGCAAATTATCCCGCGCCGTCAGGCATGCTGGCGATTGGTCGGATTGCGACTGTGTTGTCACAGCGCGAGACAAAACAACCGCCTGTGATCGGTTTTCCTGAATTGCGGACTTCCCCCGACTATTACTCTGCGGCATTAATAATGCTATCGCGGTGCGCGTGGCATGAGTGCCGCAGCATGGTCTAGCTGTCGCCCCAAACCGGGGCCCTGATCCGGGAGCCTGTGCGTGAGCGAAAAAAATTCGGACGTTGTACGCGCCATGGCGTCAATGGAGGAGGTTGCGTTCCCGTATCACAGCTTCGGTCCTTTGGTGATGCGACCGCGAAACCCAGGGGAGCTTCGCGTTTTCACCTACAATGAGTTTGGGGAGCCCGAATACGTGCCGGAGCGCGCGCGCGCTGCCGCCTCGCCCGCCAGTGCAATTCCAGCACCGGCCTTGCAGCTCACCCAGTCTGCGCCTTTGGCTCCGCCCGCAACGGCGACCGACCCGCTCTATGACCGTCTTCCAGTGATGCAGCCGCCCGCCATGCGGTCAATTCCCGCCTCGCCATTGTCACAACCACAACGTGCGGCCGTGCGACCGCAGCCGGTGGCCGCCCCGGCAACCGCCATGGCCGCTGCAGCACCTGCTCAGATGGCACCGCCGGTCGCGCAACCCGCCCCAATTGCTGCTGCGGCACCCGCCATGCAGCCGCCGCCGCCGGCGATGATGCCGGAGCCCGCGTATGCCGCGCCACCCCCGCCGCCGTTCTTCCCACTGCTTGCCGCAGCGCTGCCGAATGCGACAGAGCCTAGCTACACGCCGAGTTATCCAGGTGCCCCCATGCAGCCGGTGGCGGCGCAGGCTCCTGCCAACATGGCACCACGAAATGCCCCGCCTGTGAATAATCTTGCCGCAGCTTCAGTCGATGCATCTGCCGACCGGCGATCGCTCGCGGATATGTTCACGTTGCTTGGCGCTCGCGCTGCAGCCCCCTCGGGAGCCTTTCCTGCGCCGTTTGCCGGCCCGCTGCCGGGTGGAGGCACCGCGCAGGCGGCTTCACAGAGTGATGGGCAGGCATTGTTTCGCAGGATCTAGCCCTTCGCAGCCGCAGCGGCACGGGGTATGCATCGCCCGTGCCAAGTTTTCTCACCCCGTGGGTGGGATTGGCGAATAAATGGATGCCTGTTGGTGTCATGCGCGAAAGGCCGGATCACCGTTTATGCCGCTGATTTGCTTTGCCTCCCCCAGCGGGGGTGTCGGACGCACGACGTTGACCGCCAACGTCGCACGGGAGCTATCGCGGGCCGGTGCCCGTGTGATCGCCTTGGATCTGGACCCGCAAAACGCACTTGGCGCGCATTTCGGTCTCGACTTGCGGGATGCCTTTGGATTTCTGGCAACATTGCGCTATGCCGCTGACCCGAGAGCCGCGTGGCGTGCGGCGCTTCGTTCAAGCCCTTCCGGCGTTTCATTTCTACCCTATGGACAATTGGGTATGGATGGTGCGAATGCGAACAGCGCGTCGTTGATCGAGCAGCCAGAAATGTTGGGAACAGCGGTGGCGGATATGCTTTCGGTATCGGGCGTAACGGTGGTGGCGGATCTTCCGGCGGGTGCGTCGCCTGCTTTGGCTGCAATTTTGCCTCATGCCAACATCGTTATTGTCCCGTTGTTACCCCACCCGGCTAGTGTGGCACAGCTTCCGGCTATCGAGGGCGGTCGCTTTGCCGGTGGTGGCTCTCAGGCTGTTGTGAAAAGCCGGTTGGAGGCTGGAAAACTGCGAGTGTTGATGAACCAATGGGGCGCACCCGGCAAACTCGCCGGCATCATCGCCCAGGGCGTGTCGCAGCAGATGGCGGGACGGCTGTTCGGAGCTATTCGCTATGACGAGGTTGTGCCCGAAGCGGCTGCCGCTCAGCGCCTGCTCGGAGATTTTGCACCCGCCAGCCCAGCGGCTCAGGACATGGCGGGGCTCGCCGCCGCCATTGTCGCGCAAATCAACGACACCAGCCGTGACCGGCAGCCGACTCCCGGCCAGTCTCAACAGTTGCGAAACGCCTACGGCTTGACCAGTCTGGCAGAGATCATGCCGCAGACCCAATCCCCCGTTGCCCTGAAAGCAGATCGATGAGCAGCACCACAACGGAGCCTGCGGGCCCGAACCCAGCGGATGGTCTTGTTGTGCGCCGCAGAGTCGGCCGCAGCGGCATGGGCTCTGGCCCTAACCTGTTGGGCTGGGTGCTTGGCCTGATCAGCTTTTGCATTGTCGTGGCAATCTCGACAGTCCCGCTGCTCCCACGCGAGCAAGCGGTTTTCGCGGTTTGCGCTGCCATCATCTTCCTGATCGGCAATCGCTTTTCCGGCAAGCGAATGACGCTGTTCCTTGTCGTTCTCTCCCTTGCCGTATCGATGCGTTATATCTACTGGCGCGTGACCGAGACCTTGGAGTTCCCAAGCCCGTTTGAGTTGCTGCTTGGCTCCGGCCTGTTGCTCGCCGAGGTCTACGCCATCCTCACCCTTGTGCTCGGTTACATCCAGAACGTCTGGCCGCTTGAGCGGAAACCGCTCCCATTGCCGGCCGATCCGGCAACATGGCCAACGGTGGATGTCTACATCCCCACCTACAACGAGCCGATGACGGTCGTGCGGGCGACCGTTTTGGCCGCGATGGCGATGGATTGGCCGCGCGACAAGATGAAGGTTTGGATTCTCGATGATGGCCGGCGCGAGGAATTCCGCCAGTTCGCCGATGCCTGCGGGGTTGGCTACATCACCCGCACAGACAACGTCCACGCCAAGGCTGGTAATCTGAACAACGCGATGAAACAGACGGATGGTGAGTTCATCTGCATCTTCGACTGTGACCACGTCCCGACGCGCGCCTTCCTGCAGCTCACCATGGGCTGGATGGTGGCCGAACCGAATAACGCGCTCGTCCAGACGCCTCACCACTTCTACTCGCCCGATCCGTTCCAGCGGAACCTCGCCGCCGGCACCCGCGTGCCGTCCGAGGGCAATTTGTTCTACGGCCTGATCCAGGACGGCAACGATTACTGGAACGCCACCTTCTTCTGCGGCTCCTGCGCCGTGCTGCGCCGGAGTGCGCTCGATGAGATCGGCGGCATCGCGATCGAGACCGTCACCGAAGACGCGCACACCATGCTCAAGCTGCACCGTCGCGGCTGGGACAGTGTCTATCTCAAGCTGCCGCTGGCCGCTGGTCTCGCCACCGAGCGCCTGGCGCTGCATATCGGCCAGCGCATCCGCTGGGCTCGCGGCATGATCCAGATATTGCGCATCGACAATCCGCTGTTTGGGCCGGGTCTGAACTGGGGCCAGCGCGTTTGCTACTTCCAGGCGATGGGACACTTTCTCTTCGCCATTCCACGTCTTGTCTTCCTGACGGCACCGCTGGCCTATCTGCTTGCTGCACAGAACATCATCACCGCCTCGCCACTCGCTATCACCGCCTACGCGCTGCCGCACATCTTCCACTCGGTGGCCACGAACTCACGTCTCCAGCGGAACTGGCGTCACTCGTTCTGGTCCGAGATTTACGAGACGGTGCTGGCGCTGTTTCTCGTGCGTGTGACGCTGGTAACACTTATTTCCCCACGTCGCGGCAAGTTCAACGTGACGGCCAAGGGCGGGCTGCTGGAAAACGGCTTCTTCGACTTGGGCGCGGTGTATCCGAACCTGATCCTCGCGTTTCTTGTGATCGCCGGTGTGATTCGTGGTCTTGTCAGCCTGATCTTCTTCCACAACGAAACGCTGGTGTTCCAGGCGCTGCTGCTGAACACAATCTGGGCGTCGTTGAGCTTGGTCGTGGTGCTTGCAGCTCTCGCAGTCGGCCGTGAAACCCGCCAGATCCGCAGTCGTGCGCGTATGACGGCCACGGTTCCGGTGAACCTGCACATGCCCGATGGCCGCGTTCTGCCCGCCACCACGCGTGACCTTTCGCAAGGTGGCGGCTCGCTGGCCTCGCCGCGCCCGACCGGCTTTGTGGACGGGTCTGACATTGATATCGAATTCGAGCTTGGAGACGCGCCGCTGATGGTGCCGGCCCGGGTGCTACGCTGGGAGCAGCAATTCATGCAGGTGCGTTGGCAGCCGACGACGATCGAGGAAGAATCACGCGTGGTGCAGGCGGTGTTTGACCGGGCTGACGCGTGGAGATCGGAAGGCGTCGTGTAGGGAAAGAGTGTCTTCGCCTGTGTAGAT
>CAIJTR010000104.1 GCA_903823665.1 uncultured Rhodospirillales bacterium | reverse complement strand
TGTTCAGACACGTGCCGCCCAGCGTGGCGCGCTTCTCCACGCACGCCACCTTCATCCCCAGCTGCGCCGCCCGGATCGCACACACATAGCCGCCCGGGCCGGAGCCGATGACGATGACGTCGAAACTGTCGCTCATGTCCAAAAGTCCTTACAGATCCAACAACAACCGGCGCGGGTCTTCGATCATTTCCTTCACCCGCACCAGAAAGCTCACCGCCTCCTTGCCGTCGATGATGCGGTGATCGTAGCTCAGCGCCAGATACATCATCGGGCGGATCTCAACCTTGCCCGCCACCGCCACCGGCCGCTCCTGGATCTTGTGCATCCCCAAAATCGCCGATTGCGGCGCGTTCAGGATGGGCGTGCTCATCAGCGAGCCATACACGCCGCCATTGGTGATGGTGAACGTGCCGCCCGACAGCTCCTCAATCTTCAGCTGCCCGTCCCGCGCACGCCTGCCAAAATCACCGATCGACTTCTCAATCTCGGCGAAGCCCATCGTATCGGCATGGCGCACCACCGGCACCACCAGCCCGTTCGCACCACCCACCGCAATGCCCATATGCACATGGTGCTTGTAGATGATGTCGTCGCCATCGATCTCGGCATTCACCGCCGGGAACTCCTTCAACGCCGCCACGCTGGCGCGCACGAAGAAGCTCATGAAACCCAGGCGCACGCCCTTGTGCTTCTTCTCGAATGCGTCCTTGTATTCCGAACGCAGCGCCATCGCGGCGGACATATCCACCTCGTTGAACGTCGTCAGCATCGCCGCTGTGTTCTGCGCCTCTTTCAGCCGGGCCGCGATGGTGCGACGCAGGCGCGTCATCTTCACCCGCTCCTCGCCCTCTTCCACCGCGCGCGCTGCTTTCGGGGCCGCCGCAACAGCGGGTGCCGCCGCCGGACGCGCCAGGAAGTCCAGCACATCGCCCTTCGTCACCCTTCCGTCCTTGCCGGTGCCGACACCCACGGCCGAAGCCGAAACACCCTGCTCGGCCATCATCTTCGCCGCCGCCGGAAGCGGCGCATGGCCACCCTCAGCCGCCGGACGCGCCACCGGGCCAGACGGGGTCGGCGGTGGGTTGATGCCAGGGGCCGGATTGGCGGCAGGCTGCGCCATCGTCCGCCCACCCTCACCCAGCATGCCGAGCAGCGCGCCCACCTCAACCTCAGCGCCCTCAGCGGCCACAATCTCCGCCAGCGTGCCTGCGGCAGGGGCATTCACCTCAACGGTGACCTTGTCCGTCTCCAGTTCCACCAACGGCTCATCGGCCATCACACTGTCGCCCACTTTCTTCAGCCAGCGCGCAATGGTGGCGGTGGTGACGCTCTCGCCCAGTGTGGGCACCTTGATCTCGGTCGCCATGGGATAGGTCCAGTCTTCTTGATGCGGTCAGGTGGTAGCCGAAGCGGTGCGCAATGACCACTCCGGCCGGAGAATTGAAAACACGTGGCTGTCCATGCGGCCGCCATCCGGGGCGATCATCGCCTGGCGCAAAAGGCCTTCCTCGATGAAGCCGGCCTGCAGATAAACGCGATGCGCGCGGTGGTTGCCCGCCTTCATATGCAGCCAAAACCGGTGCGCCTTGGTCGAACTGAAGACGAACTCCACCACCTGATCAAGCAAACCACGGCCAAATCCCTGGCCATGTGCTGCAATCACAATGCGCTGCAAATAAACATTGCCCTGCGCATCATCGAGATCCTTCAGAATGGCGAAGCCTTGCGGCACACCCGCAGCATCGAGGCCAAGCAGAGTAGCACTGCTCGGCCCAGCGATCACGCGAGCGTGCTCCGCCGCGTCATTCTGCCCAATAAACCACTCAAACCCCGGCTGACGCTCGGTTGCCATCATGAAGGCAATATCCTCCACACTGGCCCTTCGCAGCCGCACCGGGGTTTGCGCGTCCATCGAAGTTCAACCCAGCGTCAGCGCCTGAGACACCAGCGCCGCCTGCTCCGCCAAATGCACCTTGGCCAAACCCGTCGCCGGGCTCGCGGCCGCACACCGACCCACAAACTTCGGACGCTTCGGCGTGCCCATGGCGGTGCAAACGTCCTCGATCTTACGATCCACAAAATTCCAGGCCCCCATATTCTCGGGCTCCTCCTGGCACCACACGATCTCAGCGTTCGGATATTCCGCCAGCACCTTCGGCAGCGAGATCACCGGGAACGGATAAAGCTGCTCCAACCGCACAATCGCCACGTCATCGAGCTTGCGCTCCCGCCGCTCAACCAGCAGGTCGTAATAAACCTTGCCGGAACACAGAACCACGCGCTTGACCTGCTCGCCCGGCCCAATGGCGTCGATCTCGCCAATCACGGTGCGGAACTGCGTGCCGGTGCCGAAATCCACCAGCGGGCTCACGGCCAGCTTGTGGCGCAGCAGCGATTTCGGCGTCATCAGCACCAGCGGCTTGCGGAAGTTGCGCTTCAACTGGCGGCGCAGCGCGTGGAAATAATTGGCAGGCGTGGTGATGTTGGCCACCTGCATGTTTCGTTCTGCACAGAGTTGCAAATACCGCTCCAGCCGCGCCGACGAATGCTCCGGCCCCTGCCCCTCATAGCCATGCGGCAACAGCAGCACGAGGCCGGACATACGCAGCCACTTCGTCTCACCAGACGCCAGGAACTGATCGATGATCACCTGCGCGCCATTGGCGAAGTCACCAAACTGCGCCTCCCACAGCACCAGGCTGCGCGGATCGGCCAGCGTGTAGCCATACTCAAAGCCCAACACGCCCACTTCCGACAGCAGCGAGTTATAGACCTCAATCTTGGCCTGCTTCTCGGTGATGTTGTTGAGCGGCGTGTATTCCGACTGATTGGCCTGATCGATCAGCACCGCATGGCGCTGGCTGAACGTGCCGCGCTGGCAATCCTCGCCCGACAGACGAATGCGATGCCCGTCGATCAGCAGCGAGCCAAACGCCAGCGCCTCGCCGGTTGCCCAGTCAATGCCCTCACCGGTCTCCACCACCGACACCCGCTTGGCTTCAAGCTGGCGGGCGATCTTTGAATTGAGATTGAACTCCTGCGGTACCGTGCTGATGGCCACGCCAATCTCGCGCAACTCACCCAGCGTCACCGCCGTCGGCCCGTCCGTCCATTCCGCCTGATCATCCGGCTGCTTCAGGCCAGACCAATGGCCCTCAAGCCAATCCGCCTTGTTCGGCTTGTAGGCCTTGGCGGCAGCGAAACTCTCCTCCATCGTCGCCATCAGGCTTTCCCACATGCCCGTCGCGTCCGAGGCCGTCAGCACGCCCTCGGCGATCAGCTTCTCGGCATACAGCGTCCGCGTGGTCTTCAGATCACCGATGGCGCGATACATGATCGGCTGGGTGAACGCGGGCTCGTCCGTCTCGTTATGGCCGTGGCGGCGATAACACACGATATCCAGCACGATGTCGCAGGCAAACTCCTGGCGGAACTCGGCGGCAAACTGCGCGCACCACACCACCGCCTCGGGGTTGTCGCCATTCACGTGCAGGATCGGGGCCTGAATGGATTTCGCCACGTCCGTGCAATACAGGCCCGAATAGGAGTGCGCCGGAACCGTCGTGAAGCCGATCTGATTGTTGGTGATCACATGCACCGTGCCACCGGTGCGGTAGCCGATCAGCTGGCTCATCGCCAACGTCTCATACACCAGCCCCTGGCCCGCAAACGCCGCGTCACCATGCAGCACAATGCCCATCACCGAGCGGCGGCGCTGCGTGTCGCCCGCCATATCCTGACGCGCCCGCACCTTGCCGACCACCACCGGGTCCACCGCTTCCAGATGCGACGGGTTCGGCTGCAACGACAGATGGATCATCCGCCCCTCGATCTCGATATCGGTCGAGGTGCCCAAATGATACTTCACGTCACCCGAGCCCTGCACGTCATCCGGCTTGAAGCTGTTGCCGCCAAACTCGCTGAACAGCTGCGTGTAAGGCTTCTTCACCACGTTCACGAGCGTGTTCAGCCGTCCGCGATGGGACATGCCGATCGCAATCTCATTCACGCCAGCCTTCGCAGCGGTGGAGATGATCGTCTGCACGGCTGGAATCGTCACCTCGCCGCCTTCCAGGCCAAACCGCTTGGTGCCGACGAAACGCTTCTGGCAGAACGCCTCCAGCCCCTCGGCCTCAGTCAACTGCTGCAAAATGGTCTTCTTCGTCGCGGCATCGAACGCGGTGGCCCAGGGAGCACCCTCAACCCGGCGCTGGATCCAGGATTTCTGATCCGGGTCCTGGATATGCATGAATTCCACGCCAATCGGCCCGCAATAGGTCCGGCGCAGCACCTTCAATATCTCGCGCGGCGTCGCTGTCTCCATGCCCAGCACGTAATCAAGGAAGATTGGCCGATCCATGTCGGCAGCGCCAAAGCCATAGGTGGCCGGGTCCAGCTCCGCATGCGGCTTCGGCTTTTGCAGACCGAGCGGATCAAGCTGCGCCTCCAAATGGCCACGCACGCGATAGGTGCGCACCATCATAAGGGCGCGCAAACTGTCCTTGGTCGCGGCACGAATATCGTCCGGCTCAGGAGCCGGGGCGGGCTTGCCCCCCTTCACCACAGGCTTGGCCGCTTCCGGCTCACCCACATCAAACCGGCGCGGTGCCCACGAGGCACCGGCACTGTCGGTCAGCACGGCCCGGGCGTCATCGCCCAATGTCTCGAACAGCTCAGCGAAGCTCGCATCCACGCTGGCCGGGCTCGCCACCCATTTCGCATAAAGATCAGCGATATAGCCGAGGTTGGCACCGTTGAAAGCGGTTGCAAGAATATCGACGCCAGCCATGGAGTGCTTCCCCTGAATAATCAGAACGAGGGTTTATACCCGGTTTTGGCGACCCGGACCGTCCATGGCCGCGATCACAGCAATGCTCCCGCCGCATGGGAGTCCGTATCCGTCATTGCGAGGCCCCACTTGGGGCCGTGGCAATCCAGAGTCTCGCGCGGTGACTCTGGATTGCCACGGCCCTAAACAGGGGCTCGCAATGACAAGTTAGCCACGAATGGCCTTGATCATCGTCGAACCCAGCGCCGCCGGGCTCTCCGCCACAAAAATCCCAGCCAAACGCATCGCCTCAAACTTCGCCTCAGCGGTGTCGCGGCCGCCGGAGATCACCGCGCCGGCATGGCCCATCCGACGGCCCGGAGGAGCCGTTGCACCCGCGATGAAGCCCACCACCGGCTTCGTTGTCTTGGAAGCCTTGATGAACTCCGCCGCATCAATCTCGCTCTGCCCACCGATCTCACCGATCATGATGATCATCTCGGTCTCAACATCGGCCAGAAACATTTCCAAAACCTCAATGAAGTCCGTCCCCTTCACCGGGTCGCCGCCAATGCCCACGCATGAGCTCTGGCCAAGGCCAGCCGCCGTCGTCTGCGCCACCGCCTCATAGGTCAGAGTGCCCGAGCGCGAGACGATGCCAACCTTGCCCTTGCGATGAATATGGCCCGGCATAATGCCGATCTTGCATTCATCCGGCGTGATCACACCCGGGCAGTTCGGCCCAATCAGGCGCGACTTGCTGCCCGAAAGCGCCCGCTTCACCCGCACCATGTCCAGGACCGGAATACCCTCGGTGATGCACACAATCAGTGGCAGCTCAGCGTCGATGGCCTCCAGAATGGCGTCAGCGGCGAACGGCGGCGGCACGTAGATCGCCGACGCATTCGCACCCGTCTTCTCCACACACTCGGCAACCGTGTCGAACACCGGCAGGTTCAGGTGCAGCGAGCCACCCTTGCCCGGCGTCACGCCACCCACGACCTTCGTGCCATAGGCAATCGCCTGCTCGCTGTGGAAAGTGCCCTGCGCGCCGGTGAAACCCTGCGTCAGAACCTTGGTGTTCCTGTTGACCAGAACGGACATTATGCGGCCTCCTTCACAGCGCGCACGATCTTCTCGGCGGCATCGGCCAGATTGTCGGCAGAGATGATCGGCAGGCCAGAATTGGCCATGATTTCTTTTCCAAGTGCCACGTTGGTGCCCTCCAGGCGCACCACCAGCGGCACGTTCAGCGACACTTCACGCGCCGCCGCCACCACACCCTCGGCAATCACGTCACACCGCATAATGCCGCCGAAGATGTTGACCAAAATGCCCTCCACGTTCGGGTCGGACAGAATGATCTTGAACGCCGCCGCCACCCGCTCCTTGGTCGCACCGCCGCCCACGTCGAGGAAGTTGGCCGGGCTGGAGCCATACAGCTTGATGATGTCCATCGTGGCCATCGCCAGGCCCGCACCGTTCACCATGCAACCAATCACGCCATCAAGTGCGACGTAGTTGAGCATATATTTCGCGGCTTCGAGTTCCTTCGGGTCTTCCTCCGACTCATCGCGCAGCGCCTCGATCTTCGGATGCCGATACAGCGCGTTGTCGTCAAAGCTCACCTTGGCATCGAGTGCGACGATCTCACCAGCGCCCGTCACCACCAGCGGGTTGATCTCCACAATGGCGCAATCGAGTGCCACGAACGCCTTGTACATCGCGTCCACAAACTTGCCGAACGTGCCGACCTGCTTGCCCTCAAGCCCAAGCGCATACGCCAGGCGACGACCATGGAAGCCGGAAATACCAGCTGCCGGATCAATCGCCACGCGCAGGATCTTCTCCGGGCTGTGCTCAGCCACGTGCTCGATCTCCATGCCGCCCTCGGTGGAGGCCATGATCGTCACCCGCGCCGTGGCCCGGTCGATCAGCAGCGACAAATAAAGCTCGCGCTTGATGTCGCAGCCCGCTTCCACATAAACGCGGCTGACGAGCTTGCCCGCAGGCCCCGTCTGCTTGGTCACCAGCGTCTGGCCAATCATCGCCTCAGCCGCCGCGCGAACCTCATCGAGCGACTTGGCAATGCGAACGCCGCCCTTGCCAGCCGGATCATGCGCGAAATGCCCAGCCCCACGCCCACCGGCGTGAATTTGCGACTTCACCACATAAATCGGCCCCGGCAGCTTCTTCGCCGCCTCCACCGCCTCATCCGCCGTCCAGGCCACATACCCGTCCAGCACGGTGACGCCGAACTGCTTCAGCAGCTCTTTGCCCTGATATTCATGGATATTCATGGTTCAAACACCGAGTTTCTTGAAGGCTTCGATAAGGTCCTTCACGGCATCGCAGGACTTGTCGAACATCGCCTTCTCAGCTGGCTCAAACGCCACCTCGACGATCTTCTCCACGCCATTCTTGCCGATCACCGCGGGCACGCCGACATACATATCGTGCAGGCCATACTCGCCGTTCAGCTGCACAGCGCAGGGCAGAACGCGGCGCTTGTCGTGCAGATAGGCCTCAGCCATCGCAATCGCGGAAGCGGCCGGGGCGTAGAACGCGCTGCCCTTCTCAAGCAGCTTCACAATCTCGCCGCCGCCATTGGCGGTGCGATGGCAGATCGCGTCGATGCGCTCCTGCGTGGTCCAGCCCATCTTGATCAGATCGGGCACCGGAATGCCCGCCACCGTCGAATAGCGCGTCAGCGGCACCATCGTGTCGCCATGCCCGCCGAGCACAAACGCCGTCACGTCCTCAACCGAAACATTGAACTCCTGCGCCAGGAACAACTGGAAGCGGCTGCTGTCCAGCACGCCCGCCATGCCCACCACCTTGTTCGCAGGCAAGCCGGAGCGCTGCTGCATCACCCACACCATCACGTCGAGCGGGTTGGTGATGACAATCACAAAGGCATCCGGGCAATGCGTCTTGATGCCCTCGGCCACCTGGGCGATCACGCCCGCATTCTTGGTCAACAGATCGTCGCGGCTCATGCCCGGCATACGCGGGAAGCCTGCGGTCACGATCACCACGTCTGAGCCCGCAATGTCGGCGTAATCGCCAGTGCCCTTCATTGCGCTGTCGAACCCGTCCACCGGGCCGGACTGCATAATGTCAAGCGCCTTGCCAGAGGCCACACCTGGGAAGACGTCAAACATAACAACGTCGCCGAGCTGCTTGAGGCCGATCAGGTGGGCCAGCGTGCCACCAATGTTACCGGCACCGATAAGGGCAATCTTGTTGCGAGCCATGGAGCATGATCCTTGCCGGGGGACGAAAAACACGTCTCGCATGGAGACGGTGCCCGCCACGCACCCGGGCCGCCCGGAAGGCATTGGTCTGCTAGACCAATCTCGCACGCGCAGCAAGACGGTGCCGCGAATGCCTTTGGATGGGCGGTTTTCCGCCCCCGGAAACAGTTAACCAACCCGATCTACGTCGTCTAACATTTACTCACATCAATTTTCTGTGAATAAGACAGTTTGTTGGAATATCCATAGGCGGTGACGAAATAATATCTCGCCTTTTCCAAGGTTAACAGATTTCGGCCAACGGAAAAAATGCGAGAGGCTACATTTGCCCACGCCGGCCGACAAAACAAAGACGTTACATGAGAAATGATAGTCAACGTCAATGGTGTAAAAATGCCCAATGAGGTCAAATTGATGGGCCAACCGACCACCAAGTTACTGGATCACGTGGCATGAAAAGATTTGGCAATACGCTGCGCACCCGCACCATTTCGGTCAAATACGGCCTGTTTACTTTCTTGATTTTCCTGCTGATGGCGGCCGCCTACACGTCTGTACTTATCATGCAGCGCCAAGCCGCCGCGCGTGATATTTCGGGTGACAATGTCACATGGCTCGTCAGTCAGGCCACGCTTGACGTATCGCGCCTTCATGGCACGATTGCCGCCGCCATGGTTCCGGGCAACGGCGTTGGCATGCACGATGTGGAACTGCGCCTCGCCATCGTCACTGACGGCTTGAAGCTGTTCGACACTGATGACGTTCACCGGTTTGTCGCCAGTTCCTCCGATCTGTCGGCCATGATCGACACTTTCCGCACCACAGTTCAGCGCGCACAGTCAATCTTCGACAAGGTCCCGCCCGCCAAACGCCTGGCCCAACTGCTTGAGACGGTCGGCACGCTGAATGCGCCGATGTCGCAGCTTGCCGAGGCGGTCAACGCCCATAATTCTGAACTGATCGCCCAGGAACAGAATCAACTCGGCCGCCTGCACCGCATCTTCGGCCTGCTGCTCAGTGGCATCGCCATCTGCGGCATCAGCCTCGCCGGCGCACTCACTTGGCACAACCGCCTGCTGATACAGGCCCAGGCCGAGGCGCAACGCCAGAACCGCTCGCTCACACTGCGCGATCTCGAACTGAACACGCAGAACGCCCTGTTCAACGCAGCCCTCAACAACATGTCCCAGGCGCTGTGCATGGTGGACGTCGAGCAGCGGCTCATCGTCTGCAACACCCGCTTCCTCGAATTGTTCGGCATCAGTAGCAAAGACGCCACTCCTGGTGAGCGCGCCGTCAACATCTTCCGCTCCATCGCCGCCGCCGGCCGCTACGACCACGACATGATCTGGAACATGACGGCCACCCAGTTGCTGCACCCACGCCGGGTCGGCTCAACCAACTTCACCGAGCAAGACTCGAACGGTCGCGCCCTTGCCGTATCGCAAGAGCCGATGGGGGACGGCGGCTGGGTTGCCACCTTCGAGGACATCACCGAACGCCGCATGGCCGAGACGCGCATTCAGTTCATGGCGCATCACGACATTCTCACCGGCCTGCCCAACCGCGTGCTGTTCCATGACCGCCTGGAGCAGGCCATCCAGCGCCATCTCGATGCCGGCGAGTTCATTGCCGTACTGTGCCTTGACCTCGACCGCTTCAAACTGATCAATGACACGCTTGGCCACCCCACCGGTGACGGCCTGCTCACCGCAGTTGCCCGCCGCCTGCAGGAAAACGTGCGCGGCTGCGACCTCGTTGTCCGCCTCGGTGGCGATGAATTCGCCATCCTTCAGCTGGGCGGCCATGATGAGCACTGCTCGCAGGCACTGGCCATGCGCATCGTCGATGAGTTTCGCAGGCCCTATGACGTGGACGGCCACAGCATCGTCGTCGCCACCTCGATCGGCATCGCCGTTGCCAGCACCGATCTGGCCGAAACTGACGCCCTGCTGCGCAGCGCCGACACCGCCCTTTACTGCTCAAAGGCCAAGGGCCGCGGCACATTCTGCTTCTTCGATGCCTCAATGGAAGCCGAAATTCGTGACCGCCGCGAACTTGAGGCCGATCTGCGCGAAGCCCTGCACCGTGAGGAGCTTGAACTTTTCTATCAACCAATGGTGTCGATGGCGACCGACCGCGTCTCCGGCTTCGAGGCCCTGATCCGCTGGAACCACCCCACCCGCGGCCGCGTCTCGCCAGACAGCTTCATCCCTATCGCTGAGGAATTGGGCCTGATCGTCGAGATCGGTGCCTGGGCGCTGGTCCAGGCCTGCCTCGCCGCCGCCCAGTGGCCGGACGATGTGAAGGTGTCGGTCAACCTCTCGCCGGTGCAGATCCGCCACACCGCCCTTATCCCCACCGTCCAATATGCGCTCGCCACCTCCGGCATGCCGTCGTCGCGGCTGGAATTGGAAATCACCGAGTCGGCGTTGCTACAGGAGAGCGAGCCGGTGCTCGCCACCTTGCACCAGCTGCGCGGCATCGGCTGCAGCATCGCACTGGACGATTTCGGCATCGGCTACTCGTCGCTCAGCTACCTGCGCAGCTTCCCGTTCAACAAGCTCAAGGTCGATCAGTCCTTCACCAAGGAAATTCTGGTCCGCTCGAACTGCGAAGCCATCGTCCGCTCGGTCACCAGCCTTGCTCACACGCTGGGCATGACGACGACCATCGAAGGCGTGGAAACCGAGGAACAGCTCGACCGTCTGCGCGACGTGGGCTGCACCCAGGTCCAGGGCTACCTGTTCGACAAGCCATTGCCGCTCTCCGCCATCGCCAAGTGGTTTGCCTACCGCAACGAGCCCAAAACCATCGAATACCAGCCCCTCAAACTGGCCTACGCCGACGCTGCCGACTGATACGCGCCGCAGCCGAAATCCATCACCGATGACCACCAATGCGGGGAGCGACCAAAATTCGTTCCCCCATTGGCATACTGATTGCTTAGCAATCCGCAACCCCCGGGGTTGCCCAGCGGTGACGAGCCATGATCATATCGGCTTTGCAGTTAAATGACGGTGCCCAGCCGGGTGCTCATAATTGGCCTGCACACTGATCCCTCACCTCGGTGCGGCATGGCTGCGGCGAATTCGGCTATCACTTCCAACGGAGCTATCAGCATGCAACGTCGTAGTTTCGGGCAAATGATCGGCGCAGGGGCCGCCATTTCTGCCCTGCCCTCACTCGCCCGCCAGGCCCAGGCCGCCGATCCCTTGAAGGTGGGCTTCATCTATCTCGGCCCCGTCGGAGATTTTGGCTGGACCTACCAGCATGACGGTGCCCGCAAGGAAGCGGTGGCCAAATACGGCGATGCCATCAAAACCACCATCGTCGAGAACGTGCCCGAAGGGCCGGACAGCGAGAAGGTGATCGCCGATCTGGCCAATTCCGGCCACAAGCTGATCTTCACCACCTCGTTCGGTTACATGAACTACACGCTGAACGTGGCCAAGCGCTTCCCCGGCGTGTTCTTCGAGCACGCCACCGGCTACAAGCGCGCCGCCAACGTGTCCACCTACAACATCCGCTTCTATCAGGCCCGCTACGTCCAAGGCGTGATCGCGGGCAAGCTCAGCAAGTCGGGCGTCGCCGGCTATGTCGGCTCCATCCCGGTGCCGGAAGTCGTCCAGGGCATGAACGCCTTCCTGCTCGGCATGCAGAGCATCAATCCCAAGGCCACGCTGAAATTCATCATGGTGAACTCGTGGTATGATCCGCCGAAGGAAGCCGACGCCACCAAGGCGCTGATCGACCAGGGCTGTGACATCATCACCCAGCACACCGACAGCCCAGCCCCGCTGCAGGCCGCTGCATCCCGCGGCATCAAGGGCTTTGGCCAGTCCACCGACATGGCCAAATTCGCCGACACCACCCAGCTCACCGCCAGCGTCGATCTCTGGGGCCCCTATTACATCAAGCGCATCGGCGACGTTCTCGCCGGCACCTGGAAAAGCACCGACACCTGGGGCGGCTTCGACAGCGGCCTTCTCGGCATGTCGCCCTTCACCAACATGCCCGCCGACGTCGCAGCGCTCGCAGCTTCGACGGAAGCCGACATCAAATCCGGCAAGAACAAGGTGTTCGTCGGCCCGCTCGTCGATCAGGCCGGTGCCAGCAAACTCGCCGCCGGTGCCGTGATGGATGACGGAGCACTCTCCGGCATGCAATGGCTCGTCCAGGGCATTCAAGGCAAGCTCGGCTGAAAACCGCAGGGTGCAGTGCGCTTTGGCACTGCACCATTTCGCCGCGAGATCGGTGCAGGGCCAAAGCGCACTGCACCCTACTGGTTTGCCGCCGCTCGAAGGAGCCAACCCATGACAACCCCGCTCCTGCAGCTCAACGGGATCGTCAAGCAGTATCCGGGCTGCCTCGCCAATGACCATGTCGATCTGACCATCGACCGCCACCAGATCCACGCTCTCCTCGGCGAAAACGGCGCGGGCAAAAGCACCCTCGTCAAAATCATCTACGGCGTCGTCCACCCCGATGAAGGCTCGATCCTCTGGCAAGGCGAACGCGTCACCATCACCAGCCCCGCCCATGCCCGCAGGCTCGGCATCGGCATGGTGTTCCAGCATTTCTCGCTGTTCGAGGCACTGACCGTCGCCGAAAACATCGCCCTCGGCCTCGACAATCCGAAGGACCGCGTGAACCTCCGCGACCGCATCATCAAAATTTCCGCCAGCTACGGCCTTCCTGTTGATCCCGACCGCACCGTGCATGATCTCTCCGTCGGCGAGCGCCAACGCATCGAAATCGTGCGCTGCCTGCTGCAAAACCCCAAACTGCTCATCATGGACGAGCCCACATCAGTGCTGACGCCGAAAGAGGCCGAAACGCTGTTCACCACACTGCGAAGGCTCGCCTCCGAAGGCTGCTCCATCCTCTACATCAGCCACAAACTCGAAGAAGTCCGCGCACTCTGCGAAGCCGCCACCATCATGCGCGCAGGCCGCGTTGTCGCCCAATGCATCCCCGCCGAGAAAACCGCACGCGAACTTGCCTCCATCATGATCTCGGCCGATCTCAAACCCGCCCATGAACGCCGCCCCGCCCCCACCGTGGGCCTTCCGCGCCTCGTGCTCAACAAGCTCACCCTGCGCGCCACCAGCGAATTCGGCACCTCGCTGAAATCCATCTCGCTGACCGTCTCCGGCGGCGAAATCGTCGGCATCGCGGGCATCGCCGGCAACGGCCAGGGCGAACTGATGGACGCCCTCTCCGGCGAAATCCTCGCAGGTAAGCCCGAAACCGTCCTGCTCGACGGCAAACCCGCAGGCCATCTCGGCCCCTATGACCGCCGCAAACTCGGCGGCTGCTTCGTGCCGGAGGAACGCAACGGCCACGGGGCCGTCACCACCATGTCACTGTCCGAGAACGCCTATCTCTCCGCCCATCTGCGCGGCGCACTCTCCAAACTCGGCGTCATCAACCACCGCCGCACCAACACCTACGCCGCCTCCATCATCGAGCGGTTCGACGTCCGCACCACCGGCCCCGCCGCCCTCGCCAAATCCCTCTCCGGCGGCAATCTGCAAAAGTTCCTCGTCGGCCGCGAAGTCATGCTCGACCCCGCCGTCCTCGTCATCAGCCAGCCCACCTGGGGCGTCGATGCCGGTGCGGCGCTGGCCATCCACGAGGCCATCATCGCCCTCGCCGCCGCCGGTGCCGCCGTCGTCATCATCTCACAGGACCTAGACGAAATCTTCCAACTCTCCGACCGCATCGCCGTTATCGCAGCAGGCACCCTGTCCGAGCCCGTCCCGGTCGCCGAGGCATCGCTGGAGCGCATCGGCCTGCTGATGGGCGGCAGCCACACGGCCAGCGAAGCACCCGCCCATGTTTAGCCTGCAACCCCGCGGCTACGTCTCGCAGTTTTGGAGCTGGGGCTCTCCCATCCTCGCCCTCCTGCTCACCGCCGCCATCGCCGGTGCCATCTTCGCCTTCATGGGCAGGCCGCCACTGCTGACGGTCTACACCTTCCTCATCTCCCCCCTGTTCGCCCCCGAAGGCCTCGCCAACCTCGCCATCAAAGCAGCCCCACTTATCCTGATGGGCGTCGGCCTCTCCCTCGCCTACAAAGCCAATGTCTGGAACATCGGCACAGAGGGCCAATTCACCCTCGGTGCCATCTTCGGTGGCGGCGCAGCCCTCGCCCTGCCGGACGCCACATCCTGGGCGGTTTTTCCCGCCGTTCTGATTGCAGGCATCACCGGCGGAATGCTCTACGCCCTCATCGTCGCCTGGCTGCGCACCGCCTTCAACGCCAACGAAATCCTCACCAGCCTGATGCTCGCCTACATTGCGCAATATCTGCTGATCTACCTCGTCACCGGCCCCTGGCGAGACCCAATGGGCTTCGGCTATCCGCAAACCGCCATGTTCTCAGACACCGCCGACGGCCCCCGCGTGATCGAGGCGACAAACCTACATTTCGGCATCATCGCCGCCCCTGTGATTGCCATTCTAGCGTGGTGGATACTCGGAAAAACCAGTTTCGGCTTCCAGCTCCGCGTCCTCGGCCAAGCCCCCCGCGCCGCCCGCTTTGCCGGCTTCAGCGAGAACCGCCTCGTCTGGCTCTCCATGGCCATCAGCGGCGGATTGGCGGGCCTCGCCGGCGTGTTCGAGGTCACCGGAACCCAAGGCCAGCTCACCACCACCATCAGCCCAGGCTACGGCTTCACCGCCATCATCGTGGCCTTCCTGGGAAGGCTAAATCCGGCAGGGATTATCCCCGCCGGACTGCTCCTCGCCCTCACCTATCTCGGCGGCGACGCAGCGCAGATCAATCTCGGCATGTCCAACGCCATCACCGGCATCTTCCAGGGCATTCTGCTGTTCTGTCTGCTGGGGGCCGACGTTTTGATCCTCTACCGCATCAAATGGCGAAAATCAGCAGGGGCGCGCGCCTGACATGGACATCGTCATCAACCTGCTCGTCAGCGTCATGGCCGCCTCCACCCCCCTCCTTCTGGCCGCCACCGGTGAACTCGTGGTCGAGAAAGTCGCAGTCCTCAACTTGGGCGTTGAAGGCATGATGCTGATGGGCGCCATCGCCGGATTCGCCGTCGCCCACGAAACCGGCAGCCTCCCGCTGGCGCTCCTGGCCGCCATCTTCGCCGGCATGGCACTCTCCCTCCTGTTCGCCTTCCTCACCCTCACGCTGCAAGCAAACCAAACCGCCACCGGCCTCGCGTTGACCATCTTCGGCCGAGGCTTCTCCGCCCTCGTTGGTGCCGGTTATGTCGGCATCTCCGCCCCCACACTGCCGCACATCCACATCCCCGTGCTGTCCGACATCCCAGTGCTCGGGCAAATCCTGTTCAGCTACGACCCGTTGATCTATCTCGCCCTCGCACTTCTCGCATTCGTGGCCTGGTTCCTGTCGAAAACCCATGCCGGCCTCATCATGCGCGCCATCGGTGACCAGCACGACGCCGCCCACGTGCTCGGCTACAAAGTCATCCGCATCCGCTACCTCGCCGTCCTCTTTGGCGGAGCCATGGCGGGCTTAGCGGGAGCCTACATGTCCCTCGCCTACACCCCCCTCTGGGCGCAGGACATGATCGCCGGGCGCGGCTGGGTCGCCTTAGCCCTTGTCACCTTCGCCGCATGGCGACCCTTCTGGCTGCTGATCGGCGCGTGGCTGTTCGGGGCCATGATGTATCTCTCCCTCTACGTCCAAGGCCTCGGTGTGCCCGTCCCCTCGGCCTTCCTCTCCGCCGTGCCCTATATCGGAACAGTTGTTGTCCTCGTCTTGATCTCACGTGACAGCCGCCGCATCCGCCTGCATCGGCCGGCCATGCTGGGACGGGCGTTCCAGGCGGGCAACTGATGAACCTCAACGGCATCGAACACGTGGCCCTGCCGCGCAACCGCGCCGAATTGCCCGAGTGGAGCCCCGGCACCGCCATTCTCGCAGGCGGCACCTGGATCTTCTCCGAACCCCAGCCCAGCGTCACCCACCTCATCGACCTCACAGGCTTCAACTGGCCGCCGATCACCGTGGACAATCAAGGCCTGCACATCGCCGCCACCTGCACCATCGCAACCCTGAACCGCTTCGCAGCCCCCGCAGACTGGCTCGCGGCAGACCTCATCCAACCAAGCTGCGAAGCCCTGCTCGGCTCCTTCAAAATCTGGAACGCCGCAACCGTCGGCGGCAACATCTGCTTGGCCCTCCCCGCCGGTCCCATGACCGCCCTCTGCTCCGCTCTCAACGGCGTAGGCACCATCTGGCAACCCAACGGCACCACGCGAGAATTGCCAATCATTGAGCTTGTCACAGGCGATCACCAAACATCGCTCCACCCCGGCGAAATCCTGCGCAGCATCCTCCTCCCCACCGCCGCCCTCCACCAACGCACCGCATGGCGGCGCATGTCGCTCACCCCACTCGGCCGCTCCGCCGCGTTGTTAATCGGCACACAGGACGCAAAAGGCAGCTTCACCCTCACCATCACCGCCGCCACACCGCGCCCCATCCGCTTTGAATTTCCCGAGCCACCCGCCGCCGAAACCCTCGCCAACGCCATCGAGGCCGAGATCACAACAACTGGCCTCTGGTTCAACGACATCCACGGCGCCCCCGATTGGCGACGCCACATCGCGCTCAATTTCGCCGAAGAAATCCGGCAGGAATTGACCGCATGAACCTCAACGGCCAACTCATCGCAGCCCAACCCGCCCCCGGCCAATGCCTGCGCACCTTCCTGCGCGAGCAAGGCTGTTTCGGTGTCAAAAAAGGCTGTGACGCCGGAGATTGCGGGGCCTGCACCGTCTGGGTAGACGGTGAGCCGGTCCATTCCTGCCTCACCCCCGCCCACCGCGCCGCAGGCCGAGATATCACCACCATTGAGGGCCTCGGCACTGACGCAGTCCCACACAGCATGCAATCAAAGTTCTTGGCAGCGCAGGGCTTCCAATGCGGCTTCTGCACAGCGGGCATGATCATGACGGCGGCGAGCCTCAACCAGGCCCAACTCGCCGAACTCCCGCGCGCCCTAAAAGGCAATCTCTGCCGCTGTACCGGCTACCGCGCCATCACCGACGCCATCGCCGGCCTCACCCACGTCGAAGCGCCCAACGGCCATGATTTCGGCCGCAGCATCGCAGCCCCAGCCGGGCCAAACATCGTGACAGGCACGTCATCGTTCACGCTCGATGTCGCCATGCAAGGCCTGCTCCACATGAAGCTCCTCCGCTCCCCCCACGCCCATGCCCGCGTGCTCAGCATCGACACCAGCGCCGCCCTCGCCATCCCAGGAATCCGCGCCGTCCTCACCCACCACGATGCCCCCACCAAACGCTTCTCCACCGCTCGGCACGAGATCGTAACGGACGACCCCGCCGACACCCGAGTGCTCGACGACGTCATGCGCTTTGCCGGCCAACGCGTCGCGGCAGTCATTGCCGAAACCGAACGCGCCGCCGAGCAAGGCGTGCAGGCCTTGCGAGTAGAATACGAAATCCTCTCGGCCATACTCGACCCCGAGGGCAGCCCGCACACACTCGCCAAGCTCGAAGGCGGTATCGGCAATCTCGCCCAAGGCCTCGCTGAGGCGGACGCCACCTATGAAGCCGAATTCACCACCCAGCGCACCCAACATGTCGCCCTCGAAACCCACGCGGCCATCGGCTGGCTCGACGAGGCCGGGCGGCTCTGCCTCCGCTCCAGCACACAAACCCCCTTCCTCACCCGCCGCGCGTTGGCCGATCTATTCGACCTGCCGCCCGAGATGGTGCAAGTCGAAGCAGGCCGCGTCGGTGGCGGTTTCGGCGGCAAGCAGGAAATGCTGGTCGAGGACATCGTGGCCCTCGCCGTGCGCCGCTGCGGCGCGCCCGTGCAGCTCGAACTCACCCGCGAGGAACAATTCGCCACCACCACCACGCGCCACCCCATGCGCATGCGCGTCAAGCTCGGTGCCACCAAAGACGGCACGCTCACCGCCATCGGCCTAGACGTCCTCTCCAACACCGGCGCTTACGGCAACCATGCCGAGGCCGTGCTGTTCCACGCCTGCAGCGAGTCAGTCGCCATTTATCGCTGCCCCAACAAGCAAGTTTCCGGAAGGGTCTTCACCACCAACATTGTCCCCGCCGGCGCCTTCCGCGGCTACGGCCTCAGCCAAACCTGTTTCGCCATCGAATCCGCAATGGACGAACTCGCCCGCAAGCTCGGCAGTGATCCATTCGAATTCCGCCGTCGCAACATGATCGGCCCCACCGACCCCATGATCTCCTTCGAGCCAGCGCCACCCGATGTGCAAATAGGCAGCTACGGCCTCGATCAATGCGTCAACGCCGTCGAACAAAGCCTCGCCGCATGCGCCACAAACGCACCGAAAGGCTGGTTCCAGGGCCAAGGCATGGCGATCTCCATGACCGACACCGTCCCACCCAACGGCCACCATTCCTGCGTCACCCTCTCCCGCGCTGAAGACGGCTTATTCGATCTTGCCGTCGGCACCAGCGAATTCGGCAACGGCACCAGCACCGTCCACACGCAAATCGCAGCCTCCGTGCTCGGCATCAGCCCCGCCAATATCCGCCTGCGCCAGTCCAACACCGATCTGGTGGAACACGACACCGGTGCCTATGGCTCAACCGGAACAGTCGTGGCCGGCACTGCAACCTTGCGCGCCGCCGAAGCCATGCACGCCCGGATCGACGCAGGCGAAACCGGCCCCATCGCCACCCACGGCGTGTATGACGGAAGCCGCCGCTCCGTGTCCTTCAACGTCCAAGGCTTCCGCGTCGCCGTGCATCCCTCAACGGGCGAGCTCCGCATTCTTCACAGCGTCCACGCCGCCGACGCAGGCCGTGTCGCGAACCCCATGCAATGCCGAGGACAGGTCGAAGGCGGCGTCGCCCAGGCCCTCGGATCAGCCCTCTACGAAGAACTCCGTATCAACGCCGAAGGCAAAGTCACCAACCCCACACTGCGCACTTACCATATCCCAACCTGTGCCGACACGCCGCGCACGGAGGTCTTCTTCGCCGACACGCACGATTCCACCGGCCCGTTCGGTGCCAAATCCATGAGCGAGGCCCCGTTCAATCCCGTCGCCCCCGCCATCGCCAACGCCATCCGCGACGCCACCGGCCATCGCTTCCTCGCCACCCCCATCACGGTGGACCGCATCTGGCGGGCCATGCAGCCCAACTTGAAGGGATCGCACACATCATGACCAGCACAGCATCCTTCACGCTCGACGCCCTGAACGTGGCAACAGAAGCAGAGTTCGTCAAAGCCCTCGGAACAGTGTTCGAACACGCCCCCTGGGTCGCCGCCGCCGCCGCCAAGCAGCGCCCATTCGCCACCGTCACAGCCCTGCACGCCGCCATGTGCAACGCCGTGGCGCAGGCAGATGACGCCACACAAACCGCCTTCCTCAACGCCCACCCCGAACTCGGCGGTGCCGCCGCCCGACGCTCCGCCATGGCCGAACTCTCGGTCGCCGAACAAAGCTCGCTCGGCCTGCAAACCCTCGACCAAGACCTCGCCACCAAATTCGACTCCCTCAACGCCACCTACCGCCAACGCTTCGCCATCCCCTTCATCATCTGCGTGCGAAGGCACACCCTCGCTTCCCTCATCACCCAATTCGAACGCCGGGTCACAAACGAACCCACCGCCGAACGAACAACCGCCCTGACCGAAATCGCCCACATCACCCGCCTGCGCCTGGAAGCGATGGTCGAAGGCCCCGGCAAATCCGCCCAGGGCTGGCTCTCCACCCATGTGCTCAACACGGCCACCGGCAGGCCCGGAGCCAGCATGTCCGTGCAGTTGTTCGAACTCGACGGCCCTCGCGCCATCCTCCGCGCGGAGGCCACCACCAACTCCGATGGCCGGACAGATGCGCCACTCATCCCGCACGGACACCTGCGCATCGGCCAATACGAACTGCGCTTCGACGCCGGGGCCTATTTCGCAGGCGTCCTGCCGGAAGAACCACCCTTTCTCGGCATCATCCCCATTCGTTTCGGCATTGCCGAGCCAGAAGCGCACTACCACGTCCCCCTCCTCGTCAGCCCCGGAGCCTATTCCACCTATCGCGGCAGTTAACCAACGACTGCCCATTTCGTGGGCAGAACATGTGCAACAGCCACCAGCACCACCGCCACAGCAGCCCGAATCCCCCGCGAAACTGCCAATGCCGCCAGTGGCATGTCGCTTGCTGTCAATTCCATTTGACACCGGCCGGTACCGACATTGGAATGCGCAGCGGGATGGTTACGACAACAAGGCTCTCATCTTGGCCCCAGGCGAGCGGGATTGGCATTTGAATGGCTGAGCAGGCGCAACTCGAACTCGTTTCGGTCACCAAATCCTACGCCGGCACGGTGGCGGTGGACGCGATTGACCTGAAAATCCCCGGCGGCACTTATTGCTGCCTGCTCGGCCCGTCCGGCTGCGGCAAATCCTCCACCTTGCGCATGATCGCGGGGCACGAAACCACCTCCTCCGGCGACATCATCCTCGGCTCCTCCAACGTCACCGAACTCCCGCCCGCCCAGCGCGGCACGGCCATGATGTTCCAGTCCTACGCCCTGTTCCCGCATCTCAGCGTGCTCGACAACGTCGCCTTCGCGCTGAAAATGCGCGGTATCGACAAAGCCACGCGCCATGTCAAAGCCCTGGAACTGCTCAAGCTCGTGGCCATGGAACAAATGGCGCAGCGCCTGCCCGCCCAGCTCTCCGGCGGCCAGCAGCAGCGCGTCGCCCTCGCCCGCGCCCTCATCACCGAGCCGCAAATCCTGCTGCTCGACGAGCCGCTCTCCGCTCTCGATCCCTTCCTGCGCGTGCGCATGCGCGCCGAGCTGAAGCGCCTGCAACGCGAACTCGGCATCACCTTCATCCACGTTACCCACGGCCAGGAAGAGGCCATGGCGCTGGCCGATCTCTGCGTGCTCATGAAGGGCGGCAAAATCGAGCAACAAGGCACCCCGCGTGAAATCTTCAACGCGCCCCGCACCGAATTCGTCGCCCGCTTCATGGGTGGCCACAACGTCATTGACGTGCAGGGCGGCCGCATCGCCGTGCGCACCGATCAGCTTTTCGTCACCCCCAACATCCCAGTCGGAGCGCTCACCGCGAAAGTGACCGACGTGGAATACCAGGGGGCCTGGGTGCAGGCGAGCCTCACCGACGAAACCGGCCGCGAGCTTGTCTCCCTGCTGGCAGAGGCCGCGTTTGACGCCGCCCCGTTCCAGCCCGGCGACAAGGTGGCGGTGCAATGGGATGCCGAGGCAGCACACGCGCTCGCCTCGTGACATGAAGTTCAGCAAACAAGGAGCAAACACGTGACTGACATGATTAAGCAAAAAACCATCAGCCGCCGCCACATGCTGCAGGGCACCGCAGGCCTCGCAAGCCTTGCCACCGGCATGGTCACCGGCACGCCAGCCGTCCACGCCGCCGACCCAAAAGTGTTGCGCTATCTCGGCACCGCCGTGAACGAGGGCGATGACATCAGCAAGAAATGCCTTGCCGACACCGGCATCAAGATCGAATACATCACGGCTTCGACCGATGACGTGACCAAGCGCGTCATCACCCAGCCGAATTCGTTCGACGTTCTGGACACCGAGTATTTCAGCCTCAAAAAGCTGGTCCCGTCGGGCAACATCTTGGGCCTCGACGCCCGCAAGATCAAAGAGTTCAACAACATCACCCCGGTCTTCACCAAGGGTGAGCTGCCGAACGGCAAGAAGATCGGCGGCCAGGGCACCGCACCTTGGAAGGTGCT
>CAIJTR010000103.1 GCA_903823665.1 uncultured Rhodospirillales bacterium | reverse complement strand
GTCTTACTCAGCGCCGGAGGTGCTGCTTGACCATGACCATGACATTCGCCGACCTCGCTTTGGCCGCTCCCCTGCTGCGTGCGCTGACGGAGGAAGGGTATGTGACGCCGACCCCGATTCAGGCCCAGTCCATCCCGATGCTGCTGGACGGGCGTGACGTGCTGGGGCTGGCGCAGACCGGGACGGGCAAGACCGCCGCCTTTGTGCTGCCATTGCTGCATCGTCTGTCGGCGTTGCCCCGCCCTGCCCCACTCGGTGGCGCCCGCATTCTGGTGCTGGCGCCCACGCGGGAGCTGGTGTCGCAGATCGCCGACGGGTTCGAGCGGTTCGGGCGGCATCTGCGGGTCAGCGTTGCGACCATCTTTGGCGGGGTCAGCCAGTTTCATCAGGTCAATGCGCTCAAGACCGGCGTGGACATCGTTGTTGCGGCACCCGGGCGGTTGCTGGATCTGATCGAACAGGGGCTGTGCGATCTGTCGCGGCTTGAGGCGCTGGTGCTGGATGAGGCCGACCAGATGCTGGATATGGGCTTTGCCAAGCCGATCGAGCGCATCGTGGCCACGCTGCCTGTGGATCGGCATACGCTGCTGTTCTCGGCCACGATGCCGAAATCGATCGCGGTGCTGGCCGAGACGCTGCTGCGCGATCCGGCGAAGGTCGAGATCGCGCCGCCCTCGACGACGGTCGATCGGATCGAGCAGTCGGTCATGTTCGTTGATGCGGCTGACAAGAAGCCGGCCTTGCTGGCGCTGCTGCGGACGCCGGGGATCGGCCAGGCCGTTGTGTTCACGCTTCAGAAGAATATTGCCAACGAGGTCTGCGCGTTCATCACCGAGGCGGGAATCATGGCCGAGGCGCTGCACGGCAACAAGTCTCAGGGGCAGCGCGAGCGTGCGCTGGACGCCTTTCGCGCGGGATCGGTGCAGGTGCTGGTGGCGACGGATATCGCGGCGCGGGGCATCGACGTCGATACTGTGACGCATGTGTTCAACCACGACCTGCCGAACCTGGCGGAAAGCTATGTTCACCGCATCGGCCGCACCGGCCGGGCCGGTCGAAGTGGGGTTGCCATCACGTTGTGCGATGCGGAACAGCGCGCCTGGCTGCATGCGGTGGAGCGGGAGATCGGCTTCACGCTGGCTGTTCGAGGCGATCATGCGTGGCATTCGGAGGCGGCGCGGACCTCGACCATGCGGCCGCCTGTGCTGGGCGGCGGGCCGGTCAAGGAGATCAAGGCGCCGGTGAAGCGTGAGCGCAAGGTCTGGACCGAGGAAGAGAAGCTCGCCGCGCGTGAGGCGGCCAGGATGGCGTTGGAGGCGGTCTGACACGAGCGCCGGGGGCGTGCTTGTCCAGTTTCGTTGACGCCCCCACCCCCCAGGTTTAATGACACGGCCATCGCCATCGGGAGCCCGATACCCCATGAAAGACGTCAGAGAGGCCCTGTTCGTGGGCACCGCCACGGATGGGCGGACGGTCCGCCGCCCGCTTTCGCCGCATCTGCAGATCTACAAGCCGCAGCTGACCTCGGCGCTGTCGATCTTTCATCGCATCACCGGCGTGGCGTTGTCTGCCGGCACCGTGCTGCTGGTGTGGTGGTTGGTTGCGGCGGCAACGTCTGACGCGTCGTTCGCGACCGTATCCGCGGTGCTGCACACGTGGGTCGGGCATCTGGTGCTGTTCGGCTGGACGGCGGCCCTTTGGTATCATTTCTGCGCGGGCATGCGGCATCTGGTGTGGGATGCGGGCTTCGGGTTTGAGCTGCCGCAGGTGCATGCCAGCGCTGCGGTGGTGCTGGGCGCGACCGGGGCACTTACCGTGCTCACCTGGCTCGTTGGCGCCGTGATCCTCTAGGAGCCTTATCATGAGCACCACTCCCACTCAGACCATCATGCGCTCCGGCCTGGGGCGCGCCCGCGGGCTTGGTTCGGCCAAGACGGGCGCGGCGCATTGGTTCGCCGAGCGTGTGTCCTCCATCGCCCTCGTGCCGCTCACCTTGTGGTTCGTGCTGGCT
>CAIJTR010000102.1 GCA_903823665.1 uncultured Rhodospirillales bacterium | reverse complement strand
TGCATAAGCACATTCAGCTCCCCCGCGCCGCGCACAGCTCGGCCCATGATGCAAAGCAGCACCAACGGATCAGGCGTTGCGGGAGAGCGGGTGGCGGTCATCGGGGCGGGTTCCTGTGTCAGAGACTGAGTTATTTTCTATGACACAAACACCACCATAATGCAAACAAAATTAACGCCCTGTTTCGAATTTGTGGTGGCAAGCCAAGATCCGTCTTAATCTCGCACGACCGCCATTCTTGCACGCCGCGACTCGAACATGGTACGACCAAAGCTTAGGAATTCAATCGTGCAAAGGAGGCGAAAATGTCAAAGCTCTCGAACGTTGTCGCCGCCTTTACAGAGGAGCAGGTAGAGCGACTTACAGGTGTAACCCGTCGCCAGTTGCAGCTTTGGGATAGGACAGAGTTTTTTGTCCCAAGCTTGGCAGCCGCAAACCGCAGGTTGCCGTACAGCCGCCTTTACACCTTTAAAGATGTCGTCTCATTACGAGTCCTTAACGAATTACGCAACACCGCCAATGTGTCGTTGCCTCATTTGCGTAAGGTCAAAGAGAAACTGTCCCATCTCGGCAACGACATTTGGGCAAAAACCACTCTCTATGTGCTCAATAGAAAAGTGATCTTTCACAATCCTGATGATGGAGCATTGGAAGAGGTTGTCTCTCGGCAGTCCGTTCTCAGCATCCCGCTTCGGATCGTCACGGGGAGAGTTGAAGCAGACGTAGCCATGCTTCGCCAGCGTGACCCCGCGTCGGTCGGCAAAATTGAGCAGCATCGCAGTATTGCTCACAACCAGCCAGTGGTTGCGGGCACGCGCATTACTGTCGCAAGCGTAAAGGCGTTTGCTGCTGCTGGATATTCTGTTGACGCTATCCGCAAAGAATACCCAGCCCTGGCAGAGGCCGACATTACAGCAGCGCTTGCGTATGAGCGCGCTGCTTGAAGTCGGGTGAAGTTCGATTTCGAGTATTGCTGGATGCAGGAGTGCCAGATTCAGTTGGCTTGGCGTTAGAACAACATGGTCACGAGGTTATTTACCATCTTGATATCTTGCCAGAAAAAACGCCCGATGACGTCGTAGCTCAGACCGCCTTAGCCAATGAAGCTATTCTTGTCGCGTTCGACGCAGATATGAAAAAGTTCGCCCGCCGCTATGGCTCAGCAGAAGGGGATGACAGGTTTGCGCGCTTGAATATGCTGTCTCTTGAATGCGGAGAGGTTATTGCCGCCAAGTGGCTCACTTATGCGATGTCGTTGGTAGAGCATGAGTTTAGAATCAGCCAACAAAAGCTCGCGGGCAGAATGTGGGTCGTAGTCGGAAGACATACTTTGCGTACAAACCGTTAAAAGTCGCGCGCCTGGGGGGGGAGCCGAAGCCCACCCCATCACTCCGCCGCCACCGCATAACTCTCCAGCGGCGCACACGTACAAATCAAATTGCGGTCCCCATACACATTGTCCACCCGCTTCACCGGCGGCCAATACTTGCTCGCCGCCACAAACGGCAACGGATACGCTGCCTGCGTGCGCGAATAGCCGTGTGACCAGGAAATCCCCGTCACCTCGGCCGCCGTGTGCGGGGCGTTCTTCAGCGGATTGTCCACCGCATCCAACTTGCCCGATGCCACGGCTGCAATCTCCGCACGAATGGAGATCATCGCGTCACAGAAACGATCCAGCTCGGCCTTCGTTTCGCTTTCCGTCGGCTCGATCATCAACGTGCCCGTCACCGGCCACGACATCGTGGGCGCGTGATAGCCATAATCCTGCAGGCGCTTGGCGATATCCTCCACCATCACGCCCGCCTCTGCCTGGAAATGCCGGCAATCAATGATGCACTCATGCGCCACCATGCCGGACGTCCCCGTATAAAGGATGGGATAATGCGGCCGCAGCCGATGTGCCATGTAGTTGGCATTCAAAATCGCCACCTCCGTCGCGCGCGTCAGCCCCGCCGCCCCCATCATGCGAATATAGGCGTAGCTGATCGGCAAAATCAGTGCACTGCCAAACGGTGCTGCCGACACTGGGCCATACCCGGTTGAAGGCCCGGCATCATCGCGCGCCGGATGGTTCGGCAGGTGCGGCAACAGATGCGCCGCCACCCCAATCGGCCCCACGCCGGGCCCGCCGCCGCCATGCGGAATACAGAACGTCTTGTGCAGATTGAGATGGCAAACATCCGCCCCAATCGCGCCCGGGCTCGTCAGCCCCACCTGCGCGTTCATGTTCGCACCGTCCATATACACCTGCCCGCCATGCCCATGAATGAGCTGGCAGATGTCGCGGATCGTCTCCTCAAACACGCCATGCGTGCTGGGATACGTGATCATCAGCGCCGCCAAGTTGCCTGAATGCAACTCAGCCTTTTGCGCCAGATCGGCCATGTCGATATTGCCGGACGCATCGCACCCGGTCACCACCACCCGATACCCCGCCATCGTCGCCGACGCCGGATTGGTGCCATGCGCGCTCGACGGAATGAGGCAAATATCGCGACGCCCCTCCCCACGCGCCTCATGATACGCCCGAATAGCCAGCAGCCCAGCAAACTCCCCCTGGCTCCCAGCATTCGGCTGCAACGACACGCCAGCAAACCCGGTCGCCACCGCCAGCCACTCCGCCAGCCGCTCAATCAGCGTGTTATACCCGCGCGTCTGGCTCGCCGGTGCAAACGGATGAATATCGGCAAACCCCGGCAGCGTGATGGGGATCATCTCCGCCGTCGCATTCAGCTTCATCGTGCAGGAGCCAAGCGGGATCATGGAGCGATTGAGCGCCACGTCCTTGTCCTCCAGCCGCTTCAAATACCGCAGCATCTCATGCTCGGCATGATGCGCGTTGAACACGTTCTGTTGCAGAAACAACGAGCGCCGCGAAAGGGCAGGGGGGATCGAAGCCGGAGCCTCCCCCAGCGCGCCGCCCAGCAGCCCAGCCAGCGCCAGCAAATCATCCCGCGTCACCGTCTCGTCCAACGAAATCGAAACGCCGGTCGCATCCACACGCCGCAGATTGAAGCCAAGCGCCTCAGCATTCTCGATCAACGCATCCGCCTGCGATCCCACTTCGATGCAGATCGTATCAAAGAAGTTCGCATGCCGCAGCTTCACGCCGGTCGCCGCCAGCAGCCGCGCCTGCAAGTTCACGCGCTTCGCAATCCGCGCCAGCCCCACCGGCCCATGCCACGCCGCATAAAACCCCGCAATCACCGCCAACAGCACCTGCGCCGTGCAGATGTTCGACGTCGCCTTCTCCCGGCGAATATGCTGCTCCCGCGTCTGCAACGCCAACCGCATCGCCGGCGCACCGGACGCATCAACAGACACGCCCACCAGACGACCGGGCATCGAGCGCTTGTATTTGTCCGAGGTCGCAAAGAACCCCGCATGCGGCCCGCCAAACCCCATCGGCACGCCAAAGCGCTGGGCCGAGCCAACAACAACATCCGCGCCCATCTCACCCGGCGGCGTCAGCAGCGTCAGGCTCAACAGATCAGCGGCGACAATCGCAATCGCACCCACTTCATGTGCCGCCGCAATCTCGCTGGTCAGATCACGAACTTCGCCCGTCGTGCCCGGATATTGCAGCACCAGTGCGAACGGAGCAGCCGCCTTGATCGCCGCCACATCGCCCGGTACCACATCCACAAGCGTATGCCCCAACGGCCAGGCCCGCGTCGCCAGCACCGCGCGCGTTTGCGGATGCAGATCGCTCGCCACCGCAATCACGGAGGATTTCGCCTTGGCCACCGCATGCGCCATGCTCACCGCCTCAGCCGCCGCCGTCGCCTCATCGAGCAAAGATGCATTGGCAATCGGCAGCGCCGTGAGTTCGCAGATCATCGTCTGGAAGTTGACCAACGCCTCCAACCGCCCCTGCGCAATCTCCGCCTGATACGGTGTGTAGGCGGTGTACCAGCCCGGATTCTCCAGCACGTTGCGAAGGATCACCGGCGGCGTGACGGTGCCATAGTATCCTTGCCCAATCAGCGATTTCTTCTGAACGTTCTCGCCCGCCAACGCCCGCAGCTCCGCCAGCGTCGCCGCCTCATCAATCGCCGGCGGCAACGCCATCGCGTTCTGGCTGCGAATGCCGCCCGGCACGGTCTGCGCCACCAGATCCTCCAGCGTCACCGCCCCCACCGCGCGCAGCATCGCCAAAATCTCAGCCTCAGACGGGGCCACATGCCGCGCCACAAAGCTGTCAGCCGCTTCCAACGCGGCGAGTTCGTCCAGAGCGTTCATCATGCGGCCTCAACAAACTTGGCGTAGGCATCCGCATCCATCAGCGCACCAAACGCCGCCTTGTCCGACAGCGTCATCTTGAAGAACCAGCCTTCCCCCTCCGGCGCGCGATTGACCAAGGCAGGATCATCAACAATCGCCGAATTCGCCTCCGTCACGTGGCCCGCCAACGGCGCATACACGTCCGAGGCCGCCTTCACGCTTTCCACCACCGCGCACGTCTCCTCCGCCGCCACATCGCGCCCCGGCTCCGGCAGATCGACGAACACCAGATCGCCCAACGCCTCCTGCGCGTGATGCGTGATGCCAACGGTGGCCACATCGCCCTCAAGGCGCACCCACTCATGGTCTTTGGTGAAACGCGTTTCGGTCATGGTTCGGGTTCCTTCAGCGAGCGTAACGGTGAGAGACGAAGGGCATGGGCACAATCCGCGCCGGCAACGGCTTGCCGCGCACCAGCAACGCCACCGCCGTGCCATCGGCGGCGTGAGCATTATCAATATATCCCATGGCGATGGGCGCATTCACGCTGGGGCCAAACCCGCCGGAGGTCACTACGCCGATCACCTGGCCCGCGCCATCGATGATCTCCGCCCCCGCCCGCGCAGGGGCCCGCCCCTCCGGCTGAATGCCAACCCGACGCCGCGGCGTGCCATGATCCAGCTGATCGCGCAGCACGCCGCCGCCGGGCATATCCCACGCCATCTTGCGCCGCTTGTTGATCGCAAAGGTCAGCCCGGCCGCCACCGGCGTCGTGGTGGTGTCGATGTCATTGCCATACAGCGGCAACCCCGCCTCCAGCCGCAGACTGTCCCTGGCACCGAGCCCCACCGGGGCCACCTCGGCCTCCGCCAAAAGCCGCCGCACAAACGCCTCAGCCGTGTCGCCGGGGATGGAGATCTCAAACCCATCCTCACCGGTGTAGCCAGAGCGAGACGCCCGCACCCGGCCCACGCCCGCAATCTCGAAATCCCGCACATCCATGAACGACATGCCAGCCGACCCCGGCGCAAAGCGTGCGAACACCGCCGCCGCCTGCGGACCCTGCAACGCCACCAGCGCCCGATCCTCATGGCGCGACAGCGTCGTGCCGGCCGGCAGATGCGCCGCAATATGCGCGAAATCCGCCTCCTTGCACCCGGCATTGACGACGAGGAACAGCTCCTCGTCTCCCATCCGCGCCACCATGAAATCATCCAAAATGGTGCCCTGTGGCGTCAGCAACAGCGAATAACGCTGCCGCCCCGGCTTCAACCCCGCCACATCGGTCGGCGTCAGAGCCTCAAGAGCCGCCACCGCGCCAGGGCCAGACAACGTCGCCTGCCCCATATGCGACACGTCGAACAACCCAGCCTCAGCCCGGCAATGCAGATGCTCCGCCATAATGCCCGCCGCATACTGCACCGGCATCGCATACCCTGCGAACGCCACCATACGGCCACCAAGGCTGCGGTTCAGCGCATCAAGCGGGGTGGTTTTCAAATCATCGGTCATCAGGGCTCCGAACGCAGGTCATCTGACCGCATCACACGGCCGGGATGACCCCCCTCTGTCACGGAACCTGAGAGATTCAAGCCGCCCTGGCGAGTTGCCTTGGGCGACCCTTACTCCGTCGGTGCGACCCCTCTGCGGAGGCCGTCTTTCCAGAGATTCTTTATCCCCGCGCGGTCCTTGATGCCTGAGCGTTTCCGGGGGCCGGTTGCGCCTTCGGCGGTTGACACAAGTGCCAACACTCTCCCGCGAGGGATCGTTCGAACCCTTTCTAAATGGCGTATTTGGACGGGTTGGGCAACTGGTATGTTGGGGATGCGTGACCGCAAAGCGTCTTGGTTGAACCCATGCAGGACTAACCCACCGGCCTGCGTAGTTTCCGGCGCTGTGCGCTCTGGTTTCGAGTGACGTAAAGAAGTTGATGGAAAACCGTGTCATAACTAATGCTCGACCCAAGCATCCGCACGCAGCCTCCGACCCCTCCGGTGCGCCTGAGCCCGCCCAATCCGGCGTCGTCTACACCTGCCCCATGCATCCGCAAATCCGCCTGAACGCTCCCGGCGCTTGCCCGATCTGTGGTATGGCCCTCGAACCATTGGCGACATCGGCCACAGCCGAGCCGAACCACGAACTTGCAGACATGAGCAGGCGCTTCTGGATCGGCCTCGTGCTGACGCTTCCGGTATTTATCCTCGAAATGGGCAGCCACATCCCAGCCCTCGGGCTCAACGCCATCGTGCCGCCCGGCATCTCCATTTGGATACAGTTTGCGCTGTCAACGCCGGTTGTGCTGTGGGCCGGGTGGCCATTCTTTCAACGCGGCTGGGCTTCGCTGGTCAACCGCCACCTCAACATGTTCACGCTCATTTCCCTGGGCACAGCGACAGCCTACATTTATAGCCTCGCCGCCACCTTCATCCCGGACAGCTTTCCGGCGGGATTCCGAATGATGGGCGGCATCGTTCCGGTCTATTACGAAGCCGCCGCCGTCATCACGGTGCTGGTCCTGCTTGGCCAGGTGCTCGAATTGCGCGCACGCGACCAGACCGGCGGTGCCATCCGGGCACTGCTCAACCTCGCCCCCAAAACCGCGCACCGCCTGCGCGACGGTGGTGACGACGAGGAAATCGCGTTGAGTGACGTCAAGGTCGGTGACCGGCTGCGCGTCCGCCCCGGTGACGGCATTCCCGTTGATGGCGTGGTGTTGGAAGGTGCGAGCGCTGTGGACGAGTCGATGGTCACCGGCGAGTCGATGCCCACGCCCAAGGCCGCGTCCGCCAAGGTGATCGGCGGCACCGTCAACGGCACTGGAGCACTCGTCATCCGCGCCGGGGCCGTGGGAACCGGTAGCGTGCTTGCAAAGATCGTTGCCATGGTCGCTGAGGCGCAGCGCAGTCGCGCTCCGATCCAGGGTGTGGCCGACACGGTTGCCGGCTATTTCGTCCCCGCGGTGCTCGCCATCGCAATCGGGGCCTTTGCCGCCTGGGCGGTGTGGGGTCCACCGCCGGTCTATGCCTACGCGCTGATCGCCGCCGTGTCCGTCGTCATCATCGCCTGCCCGTGCGCGCTGGGCCTTGCCACGCCGATGTCGATCATGGTCGGCGTCGGCAAAGGGGCCGGTGCCGGCGTGCTCATCAAGTCGGCTGAATCGCTGGAGCGGATGGAGAAGGTCAACACCCTCGTGGTCGATAAAACCGGCACGCTGACCGAGGGAAAGCCCAAAGTCACCGCCGTTGTCACAGCGCAGGGGCTGAGCGAAGCAGAATTGTTGCGCCTCGCCGCCAGCCTGGAGCAGTCAAGCGAACACCCGCTCGCCGCCGCCATCGTGGCCGCCGCCAAAGCGAAAAACATCGGCCCTGAAGCACCAGCCGACTTCCGGTCTGTCACCGGCAAGGGTGTCATCGGCACAGTCGGCGGGCGTGGCGTGGCACTCGGCAACGCGAAGCTGATGGCCGACCAGAACATCGATCTCGGCGACCTCACGGCAAAGGCCGACGACCTCCGCGGTCAGGGGGCCACCGCGCTGTTCATCAGCGTTGACGGCAAGCCGGGCGGGATCATCGCCATTGCCGATCCGATCAAGCCCACCACCCGTGCGGCACTCGACAGCCTCCGCGCAGACGGCATTCACATCGTCATGCTCACCGGCGACAATCGCACCACCGCCGAAGCCGTAGCCCACCAGCTTGGCATTGACGACGTGAAGGCCGACGTCTTGCCGGAAGACAAGCACCGCATCGTTGGCGAACTGCGCGCCGCCGGTAAAATCGTCGCCATGGCGGGTGACGGCGTGAACGACGCACCGGCTTTGGCCGAAGCCGATGTCGGAATTGCCATGGGCACCGGCACCGAGGTCGCCATTCAGAGTGCTGGGATCACGCTGGTGAAGGGCGATCTTGCCGGCATCGCCCGTGCCCGCGCCCTCAGCCGCGCCACGATGAGAAACATCCGGGAGAACCTCGTGTTCGCCTTCGCCTACAACGCCATCGGCATCCCAGTGGCGGCGGGCGCGCTTTACCCTTCGTTCGGCATCTTGCTCAGCCCGGTGGTGGCGGCACTGGCGATGTCACTCAGCTCGGTGTCCGTCATCGGCAACGCGCTGCGGCTCAAGGCCACCCGTTTGTGAAAGCTGCCCCGGTGTCGCCTTTGCGGACTCTTCAGCGCATCCGGCGTCCAACTTCGTCGCATCTCAAGGAACCAGTGCTATGAATGGCATGATGAACGGCGGAACGATGTGGGGGATGGGATCGTGGGGGTTTCCGAACGCCATTCTTGTGCTGCTCGGTTTGGCTGCCCTGGTGTTGTATCTATTCTTCCGCCGCCGTGGATGAAAGATCCCACCATCCCATATGCCCTATATGCGTGAAGTCACCGGGAATAGGACACCAGCATGAAAACTCTTCAATCTATCGCCACAGTCGCCCTGCTGCTCGCCACCCCAGCACTCGCCCAGCAGCCGCCAGCGGGAACCATGGCCCCCATGCCAGGCATGCCCATGCACAACCACGCCGCCGCTACCACAGCAGCCAACCCGTCGAACGAGGCGTTCAAGCGCGCCGATGACACCATGATGGGCGACATGGACCGCAAGCTGTCCGGCAACACCGATCAGGATTTCGTCTCCGGCATGCTCCCGCATCATCAGGGTGCGGTGGACATGGCCAAAGTTGAACTCCAATACGGCCACGACCCTGAGCTGCAAAAGCTTGCGCGCGACATCATTGCAGCCCAGGACAAGGAGATCGCGTTCATGCAGGCCTGGCAGAAGGCCCACAAGCAGCCGTAACGCGGCGGCTAAATCACCAGCTCAATCACGAACGGCCCTTTGCGCTTGTTCGCCGCCACGAACAAATCGTTGAACTCCTCCATCGTGGTCGCCTTCGCCGCCTCCACGCCCATGCCGCCCGCGATCTTCACCCAATCCAGATCCGGGTTGCCGAGGTCCATCATATCCAGCGCCACCCGGCCGGGATTGGCCCCAACGCCCGCCAACTCGCCCAACAAAATCGCATATTTGCGGTTGGCCAAAATCACCGTCGTCACATCCAGCCGCTCGCGCGCCTGCGTCCACAGGGCCTGCACGGTGTACATCGCCGAGCCATCCGCCTGCAGCGTCACCACCCGCCGATCCGGGCACGCCACGGCCGCGCCCGTGGCCAACGGCATGCCCTCACCAATCGCGCCGCCCGTCAGCTGAATCCAGTCATGCGGCGCTGCGTGATGCGTGCCAGGATACAGACCGCGACCGAACGAGACCGACTCGTCCGCCACAATCGCCCCTTCCGGCAACAAAGCGGACAATGACGCCCCAAGCCCGTCGCTCGTCACCGCCCCTCGCGCCGCCTCGCCGCGCGATCCCGAAACGGGAGCCACCGGAGCCGCCCCCAACTCAGCCGCCAAAGCCTGCAGCGTCGCCGGCAGATCATGCTCCATCCGCGCCAGCACATGCACCTCAGCATCGGCCGGATACATATGCCCCGGCTTGTTCGGATAGGCGAAGAAGCCCACCGGCTTCTTGGCCCCCACCAAAATCACATGCTTCACGCCTGCCATGTACGCCACCGCCTGATCGACCGGATACGGAATCCGGTCGATCGCGTGCCGCCCCGCCCCACGCTCAATCCGCGCGTTCGAGGTCTGCGCCATGATCGCAGCGCCCGTGGCCTTTGCAATCGCATGCGCCAACGCCAGCGGGGCCGCGCGCAACGCGCTGTTGCCCAGCACAATCGCCACCTTTTCCCCACGACGCAGAATGCGCGCCACGTGCGACACCGCCCCCGGCTCCGCCGCCTGCGCCACCGGCACCGGCAAGGGTGCCGCCACCACGCCGCCATCGTCCCAACACGTGTCCGATGGCAGAATGAGTGTGGCAATCGTGCCCGGCATCGTCATCGCCGCCTGCGCCGCCACCGCCGCATCCTGCCCCACCGTGCCCGCATGCGAGGCGGTGCGCACCCAGCCGGACACCCCGCGCGCAAAGCCCTCGGTATCAGCCGTCAGCGGCGCATCCAGCGGGCGATGATACGTCGCCTGATCGCCCACGCAGTTCACCATCATGGTGTGCGCGCGCCTGCCGTTGTGCAGATTGGCCAGACCATTCGCCAGCCCCGGCCCGCAATGCAGCAACGTCGCCGCCGGTTTCCCCGCCATGCGCGCGTAACCATCAGCAGCCCCGGTCACCACGCCCTCGAACAACCCCAGCACGCAGCGCATGCCAGCAATGCGGTCCAATGCGGCCACAAAATGCATCTCCGACGTGCCGGGATTGGCGAAACACGTGTCGATCCCGCTGGCCAGCAATGTGTGAACCAGACTTTCCGCGCCGTTCATGGACATGATTGCCTCCCCTTGTTACGCAGGAAGGTGAACGCCCTCTGAGATGGGCGCAAGATGAGGAAGCGGCACGTGAATATTCTCTACCCCGAGCGCATGTATGAAGATGACAGTGTGGAGCGTGAGGTCTTCGGCCCCGCCGCCACCATCACCATGCGTGACGCCGCAACACTCGCCGATCTGTCCCAGGCCGACCGCGATGCCTGCGAGGGCCTGATGATCTTCCGCCAATGGGCCCCCGGCACGGAACTGGCGAAATTCCCCAAACTGCGCGCCGTCGTCCGCATGGGCGTCGGCTATGACCGTGTCGATCGCGCCTGGTGCGCCGCGCACAACGTGCTGGTCTGCAACGTCCCCGATTACGGCACCATGGAAGTGGCCGAGCACGCCATGTCGATGGCGCTCGCCCTGCGCCGCGGTCTGTTCCTGCATTACGAAACCCAGCGCGCCACGCCGCCTGCCGCGTGGGTGGCCATCATGAACCCCTGGATCAAGCGCCTGTCGAAGCAGACCTTCGGCATCATCGGCCTCGGCCGCATCGGCACCGCCGTCGCCCTGCGCGCCAAGGCGTTCGGGTTTGACGTGGTGTTCTTCGACACGCTGAAATCCAACGGTACCGATCTCGCCATCGGCATCCGGCGCGCCAAATCACTGGACGAGCTGCTCGCACAGTCTGACGTGCTCAGCATCCACACCCCGCAAACGCCCGAGACCATCAACATGATAGGCGCGCGTGAACTTGCCCTGCTGCCGAGGGATGCCGTGGTGATCAACACCGCCCGCGGCCGCATCATCGATCTCGACGCCCTCGAAGCCGCCATGCGCTCCGGCCATATCGCAGCCGCAGGGCTGGACGTGATCCCGGTCGAGCCCCCGGTCGATCCCATCCCCGGCCTGCTCCGCGCCTTCCGCGAGCGCCAGCCCTGGCAGGAAGGCCGCCTGATCATCACGCCACACTCCGCCTTCTACACGCCGGAAGCCTATGCCGACATCCGCCGCAAATCCGCCGAGACGATGCTGGCCGCCCTCGGCAATAGCCCGCAGAACGTGATCGATCCCGAAAGCTACTG
This sequence comes from uncultured Rhodospirillales bacterium, assembly GCA_903823665.1. Taxonomy (GTDB): domain Bacteria; phylum Pseudomonadota; class Alphaproteobacteria; order Acetobacterales; family Acetobacteraceae; genus CAIQQQ01. Next base: position 72,244 of record CAIJTR010000102.1, on the reverse strand, counting down.
AATGCAACATGGCCACGGGGTGCGCTTACACTCCGTGGCCGCGAATTGACATTTGGTTACACAATGCCATTCGCCTGATACGCAGCCTTCCTAAGGTTTGGATGTCGCCACATTCGAACCACGGGAACACCACAATGCGTATTTTCCAGGTCGCCTTGCTGCTCTCCCTGATCACCGCCCCCGCGTTCGCGCGGACCCCCGATTCCAAGGTGGAGCCCACGCCCCAGCAAAACCCCGCAGCCCTCAAGTCCTGGATCGCGGCCCATCCCAAACCCGATGTTCCGCCCAACCCAGACATGTCGCGCACCGACGCCGAGCGTCGCTGAACCTTACCAATCGCAGGGGGGCTCGGGCCATGATCAGCCACACCACGTCGATGCTGTTATTTTATCAATATCTCACCGTGCATGGGCGCCACTACGCGCAACGCTGCGCACGCCTCCTCGTCCGGCAGTTTTCCGCCGCCGGTTGACCACCTGTCCTCTCCTGGCCGGTTGACATCCCGGCCAGGGGAGGAACACCTTGGCGCGCTTTCATAAAAAAGCGAGCAGGGACGGGGCGCATGGCCGATCACGAGAACGAATTCAAATCACGCCTTCGCAGCAGGCGCTGGTTCGACAATCCGCACGACCCCGCCATGACGGCGCTGTATGTCGAGCGCTACACCAATTTCGGCATCACCCGGCAGGAGCTGCAAGGTGGCAAACCGGTCATCGGCATCGCCCAGACCGGCTCCGACCTCTCGCCCTGCAACCGCCACTTCCTCGACCTCTCCAGCCGCATCCGTGACGGCATCCGCGATGCAGGCGGCATTCCGCTGGAATTCCCGATCCACCCGATCCAGGAAACCGGCAAGCGCCCCACCGCAGCACTTGATCGCAACCTCGCCTATCTCTCGCTCGTGGAAGTCCTGCACGGCTACCCGATCGACGGCGTGGTGCTCACCACCGGCTGCGACAAAACCACCCCCGCCTGCCTGATGGGGGCCGCCACCGTCAACATCCCGTCCATCGTGCTCTCCGGTGGGCCGATGCTCGATGGCTGGTATAACGGCAAGCTGGCCGGCTCCGGCACCATCGTGTGGGAGGGCCGCAAGCTCTACGCCGAGGGCAAAATCACCTACGACCAGTTCATGGACATGGTCTGCTCCTCCGCCCCCTCGGTCGGCCACTGCAACACCATGGGCACCGCACTCTCGATGAACTCGCTGGCCGAAGCCCTCGGCATGTCGTTGCCCGGTTGCGCCGCCATCCCTGGCCCGTATCGCGAGCGCGGGCAGATGGCGTTCGAAACCGGCAAGCGCATCGTCGCCATGGTGAACGAGAACCTCCGCCCGTCGGACATCATGACCAAGAAGGCCTTTGACAACGCCGTGGTGGCAGCCGCCGCCCTCGGTGCCTCGTCAAACTGCCCCATTTCGATGATCGCCATTGCACGGCACATGGGCGTCGATCATTCCCTGGAAGACTGGCAGCGCATGGGCGTGGACGTGCCGCTGCTCGTCGATTGCCAGCCCGCAGGTCGCTATCTCGGCGAGAAATTTCATCGCGCCGGCGGTGTTCCCGCCGTGATGAAGGAACTGCTCAACGCCGGCCGCATCGACGGCTCACTGATGACCGTCACCGGCAAGACGCTCGCCGAAAATCTCGCCGCCGTGCCGGAGCCGGATCGTGATGTGATCAGGTCGTTCGGTCAGCCGATCAAGGCCAGCGCCGGTTACGTCGTGATGAGCGGCAATTTGTTCGAAAGTGCGGTGTTGAAAACCAGCGTCATCGACGCCGCCTTCCGCGACCGCTTCCTCTCCAACCCGGACCGCCCCAACGTGTTCGAGGGCAAGGCAATCGTGTTCGAAGGGCCAGAGGATTACCACGAGCGCATCGAAGACCCCGATCTGGGCGTCGAAGATCAATCCGTCCTCATCATCCGCAACTGCGGCCCGGTCGGCTACCCTGGCGGGGCCGAGGTGGTGAACATGCAGCCGCCAGCCTCCATGCTGAAGCGCGGCATCACCGTGTTGCCGACGATGGGCGATGGTCGGCAGAGTGGCACCTCCGCCGCGCCCTCCATCCTCAACGTCTCGCCGGAAGCAGCCATCGGCGGCGGTCTCGCTTTGCTCAAAACCGGTGATCGCATCAGGATCGATCTCAACACCCGCAAGGTGGACGTGATGATCCCCGACGCCGAACTCGCCGCCCGTCGTGCCGCCTGGACACCGCCCGTGCTGCTCAACAAAACGCCGTGGGAAGAAATCTACCGCTCCATGGTGGGCCAGCAGGGCACCGGTGCCTGCCTCGAACCGGCCACGCTTTATCTCGACGTTCTCACCACCCGTGGCGAGAGCCGCAACAACCACTAAAGGATCGCCACAATGGCCGGACGTCTCGCGGGCAAAACCGCTTTCATGACCGCGTGCGCGCAAGGCATTGGCCGCGCCACCGCTTTGGCCTTCGCAGCCGAGGGGGCGATGGTTCACGCCACCGACATCAATCTCGACAAGCTTCGTGAGATTGAAGGCCCCAGCATCAAGGTTGCCAGCCTCAACGTGCTGGACATCGGTGCCGTGAAGGCGATGGCGGCATCGGTCGGGCCGGTTGACGTGCTGTTCAACTGCGCCGGCTTCGTTCATCAGGGCACCGTGCTCGACGCCACCGACGCTGAATGGGATTTCGCATTCGCGCTGAACGTGCGCTCGATGTTCGCCACCATCCAGGCCTTCCTGCCCGGAATGGTCGCCAAACATGGCGGCAGCATCATCAACATGGCCTCCGCCGCCAGCTCGATCAAAGGTGCGCCAAACCGTTTCGTCTACGGCACCACCAAGGCCGCCGTGATCGGTTTGACCAAGTCTGTGGCGAGTGACTTCGTGAAATCCGGCGTGCGCTGCAACGCCATCTGCCCCGGCACCGTGCAGTCCCCAAGCCTCGACGACCGTATCGCCGCTGGTGCCTCGCAGTTCGGCAGCGTTGAAGCCTCGCGCGCTGCCTATGTGGCGCGCCAAGCCATGGGCCGTCTCGGCTCACCCGAAGAAATCGCCGCCATGGCCGTGTATCTGGCCAGCGACGACGCACAATTCGTCACCGGTCAGGCCATGCTCATCGACGGTGGCTGGACCCTTTAAGGAGAACACACATGAAACTGCTTCGTTACGGCCCGCACGGCCACGAAAAGCCCGGCATGCTCGACAAAGAAGGCCGCATTCGCGACCTCTCTGATTTCGTCAAGGACATCAACCACCACACGCTGCACCCGGCCAAGCTGGCTGAGCTTGCGGTGCTGAACCCAGAGCAACTCTCCATCGTTCACGGCACGCACCGCATCGGTGCCTGCGTCACCCGCCCGATGAACTATATCTGCATCGGCCTGAACTACGCCGACCACGCCGCCGAATCCGGCCTGCCCGTGCCGAAGGAGCCGATCATCTTTCTGAAATCGCTCGGCGCATTCAGCGGCCCGAACGATGACGTGAAAATCCCCAAGCACTCGCACAAGACCGATTGGGAAGTCGAACTCGGCATCGTCATCGGCAGCAAGGCCAGCTACGTCTCCGAAGAAAACGCCATGGATCACGTCGCCGGCTATTGCGTCTGCAACGACGTGTCTGAGCGCGAATTTCAGATCGAGCGCGGCGGCCAGTGGGACAAGGGCAAGGGCTGCGACACCTTTGGCCCAACCGGCCCGTGGATGGTCACGAAGGACGAGATCGCCGACCCGCAGGACCTGCACATGTGGCTCGACGTCGATGGCGTGCGCATGCAGGACGGCAGCACCAAAACCATGGTGTTCGGCGTGAAAAAGCTGGTGAGCTACGTCAGCCACTTCATGACCCTGCACCCCGGCGACATCATCGCCACCGGCACCCCGCCGGGCGTGGGCATGGGCAAGAAGCCAGAGCCTGTCTACCTCAAACCCGGCCAGACCATGAAGCTCGGCATCGCGGGCCTCGGCGAGCAGACGCAGAAGGTCATCTCGGCCTGAGGAGAAAATTCGTCATTGCGAGCCCCCACTTGGGGGCGTGGCAATCCAGGAGCCCCATCACGCCACTCTGGATTGCCACGGCGCAAGTGCGCCTCGCAATGACGAACGAACAAACGTGAGCTCCCTCGCACGCCTCATCCTGATCACGGCGGCCCTGCGCATTGCATGGGCCGCCGGTATTGGTTTGGGCATAGACGAAAGCTACATGGTCGCCGCCGGGCGCGGCCCACTCCATCTCGGTTATTTCGACCACCCGCTGGTTTCGTGGTGGCTGTCACGTGGCATAGCGGACATCATGGGCAGCGAGTCTGCGGTCGTCGTCAGGCTCCCCTTCATCGCATTGTTCGCTGTCTCCACCTGGATGATGGCGAAACTGGCGGGTGATGGACGCACCGGTTTATGGGCCGCCATCGCCTTCAACCTTGCCCCCGTCTTCGGCGTCACAACCGGAACATGGGTGCTGCCAGATGGCCCGCTCATCGCATCCCTGCTCGCCATGACGCTCTGCCTGCAACGCGCCATGCCCGGCAACGTCTGGCGTTGGTGGCTTGGTGCCGGTGCATTCGCCGGTTTGGCAATGCTCTCGAAATACACAGCCTGTCTGCCAATCGCAGGCCTCGGCCTCTACCTGCTGATCTGGCGACGCGACTGGCTCACCCGCCCGCAACCCTATGCCGCCGCCCTCGTGGCCGCCCTCGTATTCTCCCCCACACTCATCTGGAACGCGGAGAACAACTGGGCCTCACTTGCCTTCCAAGGCGGCCGTGCGGCAGCGGCAAGACTGCACCCATTCGGCCCGCTCACCACGCTGGGCGGTGAGGCGCTGTTCCTCCTGCCCTGGATTTGGGCCGGGCTGATCTGGGCCGCCTGGACGTATCGGCGCACACAACCAATGCTGATCTGCATGGCCGCACCGCCCATCCTGCTCTTTGCAATTCTGTCGATCTGGTCACGACAAATCCTGTATCACTGGGCCTCCCCCGGCTATTTGATGCTGTTCCCCCTGCTCGGCGCATGGCTCGTGGACCGCAGCTGGGCACCGCGAGCCGCCCGCGCCACAGCGGCGCTCATCGTGGTCGCATTGCTGGTCGTGATCAGCGAAGTGCAACTCAACTGGCTGCCACTCGCCAACGACCCAGCACTCCAGGCGCGCGACTGGACGCCGCTGCGCGCCGCACTCAAGCCGCTCGGCCTGCCGGTCGCCGGCACAAGCTGGTCAGATACCGGAAAGATCGCCATCGGCATGGGGCCAGATGCGCCAGTGTTCTGCCTCAACATCGACTCACGTGAGTTCCGCTTCTCCACCGCGCCGCCCACCTCCGGTGATGTGGTGATCGTGGCCCCACGGCGCACGCTGGCTCAGATGCAGTTCATGTATGCCAACAACTTCCGCACCGTCGAACTCGGCCCGCTGGTGCGCGTCGGCCAGACCGACATGCCGACTTATATCGGCCGCGGCCTCATCGCCTGGACGCGCGAAGCGCCGTCAGCAGCGTCGGCATCACCAGCAATGTCACCAGCAAGGTCGAACCCAGGCTGATCAGCAGCAGCACGCCCATGCTCGCCGTGCCCGGATGCTGGCTCAACGCCAACGAGCCGAACGCCGTGCTCGTCGTCAGCGCCGAGAACAAAATCGCCCGCGCCGTGGCCGTTCCCAGAAACGCCCTGGCCCCCGCACGCCAGTTCATCACGAAGTAAATGTTGAAACTCACCCCCACGCCCAGCAGCAACGGCAGCGCGATGATATTGGCGAAGTTCAGCGGCAACGGCAGAGCCACCGCAATCACCACCGTCAGCAACGCCGACAGCAAAAGCGGTGCCATCACCAGCACCACATCCAACACACGGCGCAACACCAGCGCCAGCAGCACCGCAATGGCCATCAACGCCCCAATCGCCGCCGTTTTGAACGCGTTGGTGATGGTCGCAGCCGTCTCCACAATCTGCACCGCCGAGCCGCCCGCATCCGGTGCCACCGTGCGAACCTGCGCGACAAACGCATGCAAGCCGGCACTGTCACGTGACGCCGGTGTGCTCAACGCCTGCACCCGAACCCGCCCATCCGGCAACTTCCAATCCGCCGCAAGATCGGGCGGAATATCCGCAGCCGTCACCGCTTTGGCCGCAAGCCCGACCTGCAACCGGCCAAGCTGCAACGGCAGGAACCGCGTCAGCGCCGAATTCACCGCCATCAATGTGGCATCAGGTGCCGTCGCCAGCGCGCGCAGATCACCGATCACCGGCTGAATGGCCTCAGCCGAAAGGCCGCTCGCCGCCGCCAACTGCGACAGCGCACTCGCCGCCGCCAGCCGGATATCCGCAGGTGTCACCGCTGCCCCCGGCGGCGGAGCACTCAGCGTCGGCCCCAAAATATTCGCAGCATCGGCCAGCAGCGCCAGCTTCGGCGGCTGATCGGTGGGCACAAAGCTCGACAGCGTCAGCACATCGGCCACCAATGGCAGCTTGTGCAGTTTCTCCGCCAGCGCATCCGCCGCCGCCTGATTGGCCGCAAGAATGTCGATGGAATACGGGTTCGTCACCGGATCAGCCATGAGATCCGTCAATGTCCGCATTGCCTCGGTCGAGGGGTCCTTGGTGTGCAGCGGATCACTGTCAAAGCTCAGACGCGGCAGCAATACGAGCCCTACCACGCCGAGCACCACCGCCACGCCAAGCACCAGCCGCCGCCGCGCGAGCAACATCTGCTCCAGCGTGCCGCCCCAGGCATAGCCGATCTCCGCACGCTCCGGCCGAGGCGCGCACAGCGTGAGGCAAGCGGGCAGAAACACCAGCGTGCAGGCAAAGGCGAACAACATGCCAAAGCCCGCGATCAATCCAAGCTCCGCCACACCGGAAAAATCCGTCGGCACAAACGCCAGAAACCCCGAGGCAGTGGCAAGTGCCGCCACAAAAATCTGCGGCCCCACGCTCGCTCCGGTTGCCCGCATCGCCTCCGGCAGCGTGCCATGCAGCAGCCGCATCTCCCGTAGCCGCACGCAGAACTGAATGGCGAAATCCACCGCAATGCCAATGAACAGCACCGCAAACGCCACCGACACCAGATTCAGATCGCCCACCGCCAACGCCGCAAACCCGGTGGTGATCAACAGCCCAAGGATCAACGTCGCCAGTATCGGTACAATCAACCGCCACGACCGCACCGCCAGGATCAGCCAGAGCAACACCAGCACCACCGAGCCGATCGTGCCCGCCGCCGCTCCCTGCGCCACGGTGGCGAACTCCTCATCGGCCAGCGCCACATCGCCCGTCAGCCGCACATGCGCCGCGCCGGATTTCACGAATTCCAGCCCAGACGCCACCGCCCTGAGCGCCGTGCTCGCGTCGCCACCGGGTTCCAAAGCGCCGTAATCCAGCTTCGGCCGCGCCAGCACAAAATGATAAGGCCCAGCCTGCGCGGCGAGTGATCCGGCCAGCAGATTCTCCCAGGACAGCGGCTCAGCACGACCGGCAATCGCGCCGGAAAGTGCGGCATGAAACGCATTCAACGAAGGCGCAAAACCGGCCAAATCGGCCTGCCCCTTCTGCAACCCCACGCCAATCAGCCCAAGGGCTGCGAACAACCCGCGCGCCGAAGGATCCGCCGTCAACTGGCCTAGAAACGGCTGTGCATCGATGGTGCTGTCCAGCAGCGTGCCCAGCGTCTTTGCATCGAGGAACAACAGCCCGTTCGCCTCCAGATACGGCGACGCATCCGGCCTGCGCACCGTCACGAAATGCGCCTTGTCCTCTGACAATGCCGCCGCCAGTGCAGCCGCCGTCTGCTCGGCTATCTCCGGCGTCGTCCCATCCACCACCGCGACCAGCAGATCCTTGAACTGCGGAAAAGCGCGATCGAACGCCATGCCCTGCTGCCGCCACGGCAATGTCTCGGCGAACATCTTGTCGGTGTCGGTCGAAACCCCCAGCCGCTCATATGCCGCGAACACGCACAACGCGCCGAGCAGAACCCCCAGCAGCACTGTCACTCCGGCAGCCCGGCACGCGCGGGTGACGACGGCTTCGAGCAAAGAGGCAAGGGTCATGCGGGCTGAGTGTCCGTGCGGCGAGAATGCCGCGCACGGATAGTCGCTCTTGCTGCGCCGGTCCACCTGCGGGCTTCACTCACAAGCGAACATGGCGGGGGTTGCAAGCCCCGCACCTGAAGGCCTAGTTGACGCGAAACCGAGGAGCCTTCCCATGACGACCAGCACCACCGCCATCGCCCCCCGCACCCGCGCCCCGTTCCGCGCGGACCATGTCGGCAGCCTGCTCCGCCCGGTGAAGCTGCGCGAAGCCCGCGCCGCCCGCGCGCTTGGCAACCTCACCGCCGAAGCCCTGCGTGAGGTGGAGAACGCCTGCATCATCGAGGCCATCGCCAAGCAGGAAAGCATCGGCCTGCGCGCCGCCTCCGACGGTGAATACCGCCGCGCCTATTGGCATTACGACTTCCTGCAGGGCCTGGACGGTGTCGAACTCGTCGAGCCCAAGACGAAGGTGCATTTCAGCGGCGGTGTGGTGCTCCCCAAGAGCCTCGAAGTGCACGGCCGCGTCGGCTACAGCAAGCCGCTCATGGTCGATGACTATCGCTTCGTCGCCAGCCACGTGAAAACCGCCGTTGCCAAGCAGACCATCCCGTCCCCCAGCGTCCTGCACTTTCGTGGCGGCCGGCAGGCGATCGATCCGAGCATCTACCCCACACTCGACGGTTTCTTCACCGATCTCGGCCACGCCTATCACTCCGCCGTGCAGAGCTTCGCCGACGCCGGCTGCAAATACCTGCAGCTCGATGAGGTCAACATCGCCTATCTCTGCGATCCCGATCAGATCGAACTGCTCAAGGCACGCGGCGAGCACGTGGACGGTCTGCTGGAAACCTACGCCCAGATGATCAACACCGCCATCGAGGGCCGCCCGTCTGACATGGTCGTCACCATGCATCTCTGCCGTGGCAACTTCCGCAGCACCTGGGTCGCCAAGGGCGGCTATGAGCCGGTGGCGGAAGTGCTGTTCAACCAGGTCGGCGTGGACGCCTACTTCATGGAATATGACAGCGACCGCGCCGGTGGCTTCGAACCGCTGCGCCTGATGCCGCGTGGCAACAAGATCGTCGTCCTCGGCCTGATGACCAGCAAAACCGGTGAGCTTGAGACCGCCGATGAGCTGAAACGCCGTCTGGATGAGGCTTCCAAATACCTGCCGCTGGAGCAACTCGCCCTCAGCCCGCAATGCGGCTTTGCCAGCACCGAGGAAGGCAATCTGCTCACTGAAGATCAGCAGTGGAAGAAGCTCGAATTGCTGGTGTCGGTCGCCCGTGACGTCTGGGGCTCCGTCTAACCTCTGAAATGCAGCGGGGCCATTGTTAAGCGGCCCCGCTGTCTCCGTCGATAACGCGGTGAAGTGCTGCCATATCGTGCAGCACGATGAGGCCCGTGCTCGTTGTCAGCACGCGGGCTTCGCGCCAGACCCGCAATTGCTTGTTCACGCTCTCCCGCGAGCCGAACACCATGGCCGCCATTTCACGCTGGGACAAGCGAATGCCAATGCGCATTCCCGCAGCGCTCGTCTCGCCTTGCGTTCGGGCGAGATTAAGCAGCATGCGTGCCAATCGTGCCGACAGATCGAACAAGGCCAAGTCATCAAAAGTGCCAATAGACTTGCGCAATCTGCCGCACAAAAACTGCATCGCCAGCTGGGACAGGTCCGCACTCTCCGCAAGCAATGGCAGCAGCACGCGCCTCTCAGTGATCAGCACAACAGTGTCCTTGGTCGCCACGGCATCCGCACAGCGCGGCCGGCCGTCCAATAGAGCCACCAGCCCGCTCATTCCGCCCGGGCCCACCGAGTTGAGCGTCACCTCGCGTCCATCGCGTGAGCCGCTGAGCAATCGTAGACTGCCGGTCAGCACGGTTGCCATGAAACTGCCGGGGTCGCCCTTTGCGAACAGCCGGGCGTCTTTCGCCAGTTGCCGCTCGGACGACATGGCGATCAACGACACAAGGTCTGCCCTTGGCATTCGCCCAAAGAACGGATTGGTCAGCAAGACGTCATGTCGCGGCATCATTTCGAACGCGGATGGCGAGGGCATCGAGGTTTTCATCGTCAGCGCAACGCGGTGTGGCACCGCTCGGCCAAACGAAAACTGTTTGAATTTAATGCCTTAAAGCTATGCCTCGTCCTAATGCGCATTTTGGATCATCCTCGCCACCGGTTCGTGTCCGGCGTGCTTGCGTTCAAAAAAAATTTCGTATGCATCTCAGATCAATTGATTTGTCGAACATATCTGGATAATTTTCAATACGTTAAGCGTACACAGTTTTCGTGATGTCACAGGTATTTAGGTTGCCGCACCGCGAGGGCTGCGCCAGATTGCGATGGGTTATTGCTCAAGGAGAGCCTCGTGTCCGACACTGCCGCCGCCCCAGCCTCTGCCGCCGCTGCCACCAACGGTGCCAAACCTGCCGCGGCCGCCCCGGCCCGCCCGCCTCTCCCGCTGTTCTTCAACAGCGTGGTGGGCGTGAATGCCGGCGAACACAGCCATTTGCGCATCGACCGCAGCAAGGGCTTCGGTTTCGCAGCCCACGCCCAGGCCATGCCGCTCGGCCTTGGTGAGTTTGAGGCCGCCGCCCAGCATTACCCCATCGTGTTCGCAGGTGGGCCGCAGCCCACGCCCATGGTGTTGCTCGGTCTGCGCGAGGGCAATAATTTGTTCGTCGAACCAAACGGTGCGTGGCGGCGTGATGCCTATATTCCCGCCTATTGCCGGGCTTACCCGTTCATTTTCGTGGAAGACACCGCCCGCGCCACGCTTTTCGTCGGCATGGACCCGAATGCCGCGGCGATCAGCGGCACCGACGGTGTGGCAATGTTCGAGGACGGCAAGCCAAGCCCGGCGATGAACGAAACCATCAGCTTTTGCGCGGCTTTCCGCGACAGCCTCAACGCCGCCATCACCTTTGGCCGCGCGATGGAGGAGGCAGGCCTTCTCGCCGAAGAGGAGGCCAGCATTAACTTCACCGCCGGTGGCACCGCGAAGGTCAACGGCTTCAAGCTGCTCAAGGCAGACCGGCTGGCAAATGTGTCTGATGAGGTCTTCCTCGACTGGCGCCGCAAAGGCTGGCTCGGCCCGATTTACGCGCATCTCTACAGCAGCGCCCGCTGGGGCCGGCTTGTGGAATTGACTCCGGCTCCGACTCCGGCTCCGGCGACCGCTGCTTAATCCGGGCGTCAGATCTGCAGCGCCTGCGTGGCCTGCTCCAGATCGGCGAAGCTGGGCATGTGCTGGTTCGGGGCCATTTTGCGGCCGGTCTCCACGCTGACGGCAGGCGCGTTGCCATGCAGATGCGCCACCACCACGGCGCGGATCACCTCAACGAACTTCGCCTCCTCCTCGATCACGCCCTTCAGTCGGGCGGCGATCGGGGCGGCAATGCCATATGCGAGCAAAATGCCGAGGAATGTGCCCACGAGTGCTCCGCCGATCATGGCACCCAGCACCGCCGGTGGCTCGTTGATGTGAGACATGGTTTTGATCACGCCCAGCACGGCCGCCACAATGCCGAGTGCGGGCAGTCCATCGGCCATGGATTGAATCGCGTGGGCGGCATGAAGCTCCTCATGCAGCGTCTTCTTCAGTTCACGCCCCATTAAATCCTCAATCTGATTGGGGTCGTCAGCGTTCATGCCGACCATGCGCAGATAGTCACACACAAGATCGCTCACGTGATGATTGTTCAGCAGCTTGGGGAATTTCTGAAACGCAGGGCTCTCATTCGGCTTTTCAATATGCGGCTCCAGCGCCATCGAACCCTTGGTGCTGGCCAGCCGCACGAAATAATACAGAAGGCTCAGCAACTCCACGTAATCAGCTTTTTTGTAGAGCGCGCCTTTGATGGTTTTCATCACCCCGCCAAGTGTATGCTTCACGTCATGCATGCTGTTTGACATAACAAACGTGCCGATGGCCGCACCGCCAATGGTCAGCATCTCAAACGGAATGGCCTCAATCAGCGGCTCCATGCTGCCGCCGGACAGCAAATAGCTGCCGAACACGCAGGCGAACACGAACACCAGCCCGCCAATGGTCGTCATGGTGCGCGCCGCCCTGCCACTGCCGCTGCGGAATGTGAGGTGCGGAGCACCAGAATGGCGATACGACGATTGGCAGCGGCCAGTGGGTCAGCGGGCAGCAGAAGATCGCGATCCGCATTGCCGGTCACGCTGCGCAGCCGTCCCTCCTGCAGCCCGGCCTCCACCAGAATGCGCCTTGTGGCATTGGCCCTCTCACTCGACAAATCCCAATTGCTCTTGCCGCCGCTGGCATAGGGTGCGGCATCGGTGTGGCCTGCGATGGAAATCGGCTCGGGTAGATTGACCAACACCCCAGCCACTTTCTGCAGCAATTGACGTGCGCGATCCGCCATTGCGGATGACCCGAGGGCGAACATTGGTTTGTGATCCTCGTCGAGCAACTGAATGCGCAGCCCTTCCGGCGTCTCGTCGATCGCCACCTGCTTCGCCAGATCCTCCAGCAGCTTGTCACCATGAATGGCCTCGCGGATCTGCTGGGCTGCGGCATCAAACGCGCTGCGTTCACGACGGTCCTGCTCCGCCTCCAGCGCCGCCTCATCAGCCGCAGCGCGCGCGGTAATCTTGGCGGCGGTCTGAGATTTGGTGCCGACCATGGCGATCACCTTGGCATCCGGCGAAACCCGCACTTTCGGATCAACAGTGGATGTGGCTCCCGTCGGCGATTGCGCCTGAGGCTGGTTTTGCATCTCTGATTTGGTGGCGGATTGTCCGTCCACTTGGCTGCTTTGCTCAGCCTTGCCGGCACCATTCGCCTCAGCCTCGCCAGAGGTGTCCTTGGCGTAAACGCTCCGAGGGGTGTGCGGCATCGAGACCTCGGCAGTCTCCTCCTCGCTCTCCTGCTGCTCGTTGTTGCGGCCAGGGGTGATAGAAGCCGTGCCGCGGTCGGACACCAATTCACCAGTGTCGTACGGGGTTTTGCCGCCAAAGGGCTGCCCCGTGCCGGAAGCCCCGCGCGCCATCGCGTTCATTGGCGAAAAATAATCGGCCAACCCACGCCGCTGTTCCTCCGTGGTGGCATTCAGCAGCCACATCAACAAAAAAAACGCCATCATCGCGGTCACGAAATCGGCGTAGGCCACCTTCCACGCGCCACCATGGTGGCCACCCTCCACCACCTCCTCGCGCTTGATGATAATCGGGCGCTTGTCTCCCGCTTTCTTGCCGCTCATGCCCTGTGTTCAACCCCACAGACCGCGAGCATGGTGCGAACGGTCAGGCGGCAGCATGCGCCCCGAGGGTTGATATCGCGTTAATCCGGCAACAGCACCCCTATGCGGCGAGGGCCCTTGCAAACACCGCCGGGTCCACATTGCCACCGCTCAGCACGCAGCCCACCACCTTGCCGCGTGCGTCGAACTTGCCCGCGAGCAAAGCTGCCAAACACACAGCGCCACCCGGCTCCACCACCACTTTCAGGCGCAGGAACGCAAACGCCACCGCCGCCATCACCTCGGCATCCGTCACCGAAAGCCCGGCACCTAGGCGCGGCTGATTGATCGCAAACGTTAGTTTGCCCGGCATCGGCGAGAGCAGCGCATCGCACAACAGCGACCCACCCGATACGGCCGCCAAACGCTCCCCAGCGGCCAGCGAGCGCGCCGTATCGTCCCAATCCGCAGGCTCCACCGAATGCACGCGCGTGCCCGGCGACGCACCCTCAACGGCCAGCGCGCAACCGGCCACCATGCCGCCGCCGCCGGTGCACACCAACAGGCTGTCCATCGAAAGGCCAATCATCTTCGCATCCGCCACCATCTCCAGCGCCAAACTGCCCTGTCCCGCCAGTACGTGCGGATGATCGAATGGCGGAATGATCGTGGCACCCGTCTTGGCCGAAAAATCGGTCAGCAGCTTTTCTTTATCGGTGGTGAGCCGGTCGAACGGGATGATGGTGGCCCCCCAGGCTCGGGTGTTCTCCATCTTGATCGCAGGTGCGTCGCTCGGCATGAAAATCGTGGCGGCCACACCCGAAGCCGCCGCCGCACAGGCCAGCCCCTGCGCGTGATTGCCCGACGAATAAGCCACCACACCCGCGCGCTTCTGCAACTCGGTCAGTTGCAGGACCGCGTTCGTCGCCCCACGCAGCTTGAAGCTGCCGGTGCGCTGCAACGGCTCCGGCTTTATCAAAATCGTGCCGCCGGAGATCTCGTCGAGCATCGGGTGGCGCAACAGCGGTGTGTGAACCACATGCGGGGCAATGCGAAGCGCTGCTTCAGCCACATCGTCATAATTCGGCAGCATCATCGAAAATCCTCCTCAGGGCCGCGGCATCACGGCGATCGCGGTGTCGCCCGGCTTGCCAACCACACGGTAAAGCCGGAACGCCTCCGCCGTCATGCCGCCGCGCGCACGGGTCAGGCCTGCAAGCGGCGTGATCTCCGCCCAGCGTGACGGATCAGGATGATCATCCCGCCGCGCACTGCGCACCAGCAGACCGGCTTTGCCCTCGCTCGCAGCACTGCCATCCACCAGCTTGAACAACGCCCAGCGATCATCCACGCCCAGCACCACGCAGCCCTGCGGCAGCAGCCGGGCCATCAGCGCCGCCTGCCCATAATTGTCGAACGCCACATACTCCGCGTGCTGCGCTTTCGCCGCAAAATCGATTTGCGCCGCAAGGCTCTCCCACCCGCCGAGGCGCAGCAGCGTCGGGTCCGCCCGCATCGGCAACGCCACCGGCTGCAACGCCGCCTGCAACCAGACAATCAGCGTCAACACAAACCCCAACGCCGCACCCGGCTTGAACCAGCGACGCCAGCGCACGGAAAGCCCAGCGGCGGCGATGCTGGCGGCGGGGAAAATAATCGCCGGCCAGTTCGCCTGCACCCTGTCACCCAGCGCGTGCTCGATGAACACGAGAGCGGGCAGGGCGGTAAGGCTGGCGAGCAACACCCACGCCCCGTCCTGCGTCATCGCCCGACGCACCGCCGTGATGATCGCCGCCCCGGCAATCACGCCGATGATCGGTGTCGCCAGTCCAAGCTGGCCACCAAACAACTCGCCCAGGAATTGCAGCGCCCGCCCAGCGTCAAAATCGGCAACGCGCCCGCCCTGCTTGGCAAAGCTCGCCCAGCCATGCGCCGCATTCCACATCAGCACCGGCGCGAAGATCACAGCGGCGAGCAAGGCCGCAGCGTACGGCCACGGGCTGCGCAGCCAATGCCGCATGGACGGCGTGGCGACCAGCCAAATCAAAATCGCCGGCGCCAGCAAAACGGCGGTGTATTTGCTGTCCAGCGCCAGCCCGGCGGCAGCACCGGCGACCAGCCACCACCAACCACGCCCGGTGGCGAACAGTCGCCCCAACGCCCAGATCGTCGCCGTCCAGAACAACAACAACGGCGTATCCGGCGTCATCGTCGTAGAACCGACGGCAAAGATCAGCGTCGCATTGAGCAGCACCGCCGCCCACATTCCGGCATCACGGCCCGGCAGCAAATCCTCGCCCGCGCGCGCCAGCAGCACCGATCCCAAAGCCGCCGAAAGCGGTGCCAGCAGCCGCACGCCCAGATTGCCCTGTCCTGCGAGCAGCGTTCCCAGCTTGATCCAGAGTGCGACCATCGGCGGATGGTCGAGATAGCCAGAGGCCAGCGCCTGCGACCACACCCAGTAATACGCCTCGTCAGGTGCCATCGGCGTTTGTGCCGCCACCAGCAGCCGCACCGCTGTCAGCCCCGCCAACGCCGCCCAAAACCACCTTTTCATGTGTTCGCCGGAAACCACACCATCGGGCATCACTTGGAATTCAATATTTCAGCCAGGCCAAATATTCTGGCCGCGCATCGCCTTCAAAGCCGTGAGCTGATTGTCATCCGCATACAGAATGGCGTGGAAAAGTGGGCATTCTCCGCGTGCGGCGACCTCTGGGTAAAGCTCCAAACTTCGCTTCGTGCTGATCCAGCCCGATGGATTGCGGCCTTCCCGCCAGCCATACAGGTCGTAATGGGTGCGCGGGTCGAGGCGATTGGCTTCCAATGCCGGATCGGCGCCGCAATAGGCTTCGTCATCGAACATCGCATCCATGATCGTGGCGCGTCGCCGCCAGTCATGCGGTGCTTGTGGCATGAGTGTTTCGCGGCCAGGGCCGAACACTGTGTCGAACCGCTCGGGGCTGACCAGCACCTCACCATCCCAAGGCGTCGGACCGCGGTTCGGGGGCAATGACGGGCAGCGCAGTTCGAGATAGGCCAGCCCACGCAAACCAGAGATAAACCAGTAGAATGTGTCTGGCATGATGTCTGGCGCCAGGATTGTCACCTCCGTCCCGGCCTTGCAAAAAGCCACATTGGTCATGGCAGCACCCATCACGCCGACCACTTGGCGGGCTGCCTTGAACGCCGCAACCTGGGTGATCCACGGCAACTCTTCGGGAATGATGGGCACGAACCCATAGCCTCGTGCTGCCTCGATCACGCTTTCTTCGCTGGCCAGTGCCCTGGCACTGCGGGGTTTGCGCAGGACCAGCAACCGCTCCGCCCCCTCAGGCGCAATGTCCGCGGTGATGGCATCAAGCGCCCGCATCACCAGCGGTGCCATATAACTGCCGTGCTCGGTGATGCCGTCCACCAGCAGCAACTGCCCCACCATGACGGGCTCTGCGCCGCAGACCATCAGATCATGCTCGGGGATGCCGGCCAAAGCCAGGCATTGCCGCATGACCCCGGCCAAAGCAGGGCCCACATCTTCGATCATAACACGAAACGGCAACGCCAGACGCTGCCGTGCCGCCCAAACCTTGGGCAATAACTCAATCAGGAAATGGCCATAATTCTGCGCCCCGCGCTTGCGGCAGAGCAGGATCAGATCGCCCGCAGTCGTGGTGTCCGCCGGCACCGGCTGTGCCGCGAATGCCGCCTCCGCCTGCGCCCGACCCTCACCAATGTCGCGCTCGTCATGCTGGGTGATCGTCTCGGCGATCAGGTCAAGTGTCCGCGTGAACACCAGTCCTTCCTTGACGACGACAACATCCTGCACCTTGGCCAGCCGCGTGGGTTGCGGTTTGAACCAGCGTCGTCGCCACGCCCAATCCATCGCCTCGCGGACACCTGGTGGGATGCGTTCGGCTTGGTCGAGCACAGGGGCCGGCATCACGAAACCTTGCGCTTCAAACGACGCAAAAATCTCGTGCGGAAGCAGTTTCCGGATACCACTCATGATGAGGCGCTGGTCGCAGTCAACGGCTTGTCACGCATGCGGACACGCGGCCCACCCCACGTCGCAAGCGCTTACCGCTGAGCCAGCCTTGCCAGCAGGAAGTCGCGGAACACCGCCACGCGCTTGCTGTTCCGAAGTTCCTCTGGATAGACGAAGAACACGTCCACCTTCGGGGCCTTCAGATCCGGCAGAATCCGCACCATCCCGTTGGCCTCGTTGGCCATGTATTCGGGCAGTGCCGCAATCCCCAGGCCGGAACGAACAGCCTCCGTCATCGCCTGCAGCGAGTTCACTTCGAGCAGCGGCTTGCGCGGGCTGCCCGGACGACGCCCGGCCTCAGCCAGCCAATCCACATCCGGCACCGGCGGACGATAATTGCCGAACAGAATGATCTTGTGGCTGTCGAGTTCCTCAGCCCGCTGCGGCGTGCCGTGCTTCTTGAGGTAGTCCGGCGACGCCATCACATGCCAGTCAATCGCCAGCAAATGCCGCTGCACGAGGTCCGGCTGCTTCGGCGGATGCATACGAATGGCCACGTCGGCCTCACGCATGGCAAGGTCGAGATCGGCATCATCGAGCAACAATGTCATCGACACTTCAGGATAAGCATCAAGGAACGCCTGCAAGCGCGGGGCGAGCCAGGAGGCACCAAAGCCCACCGTGGTCGTCACCTTCAGGCGACCGGCCGGCTTTTCCTTGCTCTCGGTCAGCAGCGCCTCGGTCATGGCGAGCTTGGCGAACACTTCGCGCACGGTGCGGTTCAGGCTCTCACCCTGCTCGGTCAGAATCAGCCCGCGCGCATGGCGATGGAACAGCGGCACCTGCAGCGCCTCCTCCAGCGCCGAAATCTGCCGGGAGACGGCCGACTGGCTGAGGTTCAGCGTGTCACCGGCGTGAGTGAAGCTGCCGGCCTCCGCGACGGCATGAAAAACCCGCAGCTTGTCCCAATCCATCGCTCGAAATCCCCTTCAACCACCCGCAACATTCCAGGCGCGGTTTATTCCGCAGCCATCGCCGAATCGTGCGCGTGTTCCGCGCACCACTTTTCTGCTTCCAGCGCCGCCATGCAACCTGTTCCAGCGGCCGTAACCGCCTGTCGCCACACTTTATCTTGTACATCACCGGCGGCGAACACCCCTGGAACCGACGTGCGGGTCGATCCGAGGGCCGTTTCGATGTAGCCATCGCTGTCCAGCGCCACGTGGCCTTTGAAAACCGCCGTCGTCGGCGTATGCCCAATCGCCACAAACACACCCTGCACCGCAAGCGTCGAGACGGCACCCGTCACAGTGTCGCGCAGGCGCACACCATCCACCGTAGGCCCTGATTCCGCGAGGATTTCTTCCACCACGCTGTTCCAGACCAGCTTCACCTTGGGGTGGTTGAACAGTCGCTCCTGCAAAATCCTCTCAGCCCGCAACGTATCGCGCCTGTGAATCAACGTCACCGACACGGCGTGGTTGGTGAGGTAAAGCGCCTCCTCCACCGCCGTGTTGCCGCCGCCGATCACAGCCACGTGTTTGCCGCGGAAAAAGAAACCGTCGCAGGTGGCACACGCCGACACGCCGGAGCCTTGCAGACGCTGTTCCGACTCAAGGCCCAGCCAGCGCGCCTGCGCGCCGGTGGCGATGATCACACTCTGCGCCTCATACAAATCGCCGGAATCGCCGACCGCCTTGAACGGCCGGCTCTTGAAATCGACCTCGGTGATGATGTCGTAGATGATCCGGGTGCCCACGTGCTCGGCCTGCGCCTGCATCTGCTCCATCAGCCATGGGCCCTGGATCACATTGGCAAAGCCCGGGTAATTCTCAACATCGGTGGTGATCATCAACTGACCGCCCGGCTGCAATCCGGCCACCAGCATCGGGTTCAATCCGGCGCGGGCGGCGTAGATGGCAGCCGTGTATCCGGCGGGGCCGGCACCAATGATCATAACAGGGGCAGTGTGGGTTGTGGTCGGCATGGCGATGGCTTTCACGTGGGCGATCCACGGATATCGGTATTTGTGCAGCCGGAACAAGCTGTAAGATGCAATCAGGCCTTGCGGTGCGGCACGCGTGGAATAATATTTCGCGGGAAACGACAGCACAGCAACGCGCCAGGATCCGCCCGCCGATTTTTACCAAGGGCGAACCTGACCACAGGGGTAGACGACCCAGTTTATGAAAACCATCCCCGACGAGCCAGCTTTGCTCGATTCCATCGACCGTCGTATCCTCGCGGAGCTGCAGGATGACGGGCGCATGACCAATGTGGAGCTTGCCAAGCGGGCCGGCATCTCAGCCCCGCCCTGCCTGCGCCGTGTGCGACGGCTTGAGGAGGCCGGCATCATTCGCGGCTATCACGCCGACAGCGACCCGCAAAAGCTCGGCTGGGAGATTGTGTTCTTCGCCATTGTCGGCCTCGAAAGCCAGAAGGCCGAGGTGCTCGCAGCCTTCGAGGCCATGGCCGCCAGTTGGCCAGAGGTGCGCGAGTGCCACATGATCCGGGGTGGCGGAGATTTCCTGCTCCGGCTGGTGGCGCGTGACACCGCGCACGAAAACCAGCTGACCCAGCTGCTCACCGGTGCCGTCCACGTCAGCCGGGTGCAGACGCTGCAAACCATCCGCACCAGCCGCAATTTGGCCGGGGTTCCGCTCTAGGCGTCACTTCCCGGCTTGGTTGCCGGAAGCGACCGCACATGGCAGTTTCCCGGCCACTCCATCGCAGGACAGATCGTGCGCCCGATTCCCCCCAGCCGCGCCAACGCTTACACCGGCAGCCCGCTCGACCGCGTGTCGAACCAGCGCGACGACGAGGCTTTCGTCCTCTCTGCCCTGGCCGGTGACGATGCGCTGTTCGTCCCGGTCTGGCGCGCCCGCAGCCTGATGCGCAACGTGGCGGAGGGGAAGCCCGAAGCGGTGTTCATTTCCAAGGCCGAGGCCGAAGCCTCCCGTGAAGGGCATGACTGGGCGTTGCTCGGAACGCATAATGGCAGGCCGGTGTTCGCCTATGACATCTCGACCATCGAAGACCCGCTGCCATTGCTGCCAGAAAGCCTCGGCACCCTGACCGATATCCGTGCCACCGCCGGATTGTTGCAGCGTGACGACGCGGCAATCCTGGCGCACGCGCGCGGGCTGATGCACTGGCGCAACCGGCACCGTTTCTGTGGCGTGTGCGGCGGGGCCTGCAACCCGCGCAGTGCCGGCAACGCCATGGCCTGCACGGTCTGCAACACCCAGCATTTCCCACGCACCGATCCGGCGGTGATCATGCTCGTCACCAACGGCGACAAGGCGTTGCTGGGCCACTCCACCCGCTTTCCCAACTCCAACATGTATTCCACCCTCGCGGGCTTCGTGGAGCCGGGCGAAAGCCTGGAGGAAGCCGTGGCGCGCGAGGTATTCGAGGAATCGGGCATAAAAGTGGGCCGCGTGTTCTACCACTCCAGCCAGCCCTGGCCGTTCCCCAGTTCGATCATGCTGGGCTTCCACGCCGAGGCCTTGAGTGACGAGATCACCATCGACCCCAACGAGATCGAGGACGCCCGCTGGTTCACCCGCGCCCAACTCCGCGCGCCTGACACCGTGGGCATCAGCCTGCCGCGTGCCGACAGCATCGCCCGTCGGCTGATCGAAGACTGGATGGACGCGGAATGAACGCCCGCCTCATGCTGCTGGGCCTTTTGGTGCTGACCGGCTGTCAGAGCTACGGCCCACCACCATCACCGCCTGGCTCAGTCGAACGTGGCTGTGAGGACGCAGCGGATGTCGATCCACGGCTGAAGAATTTCGCGCGCAACAACTACAACAGTCAGGCTGCTGAGGATTATAGCTCGCAATATTTCGCCTATCGCAAGCGGCTGATCTCCCAATGCCTCAGCACCCGCAACGGCAAGCCGCAAGGCGGCGTCGAAAAGCCGCTTCGTTAATCAACAAGGAAACGCCGCCATGATCGTCGATATGCGCACCTATACCGTCCGTCCCGGCCATCTCGCGGCCTACGTGAAGCTGTATCAGGAGCATGGCTGGCCGCTGCAGCAGAAATATCTCGGCACCTGCCTTGGCTGGTACACCACAATCGAGGGCACGCTGAACACGGTGGTGCATATGTGGCGCTACGAAAGCCAGGCCGACCGGGAGCAGCGCCGCGCCGCGATGGCGCAAGACCCGGCCTGGAAGGAATTCCAGCGCCTGACCGCCGAAGCCGGACTGCTGGTGAAGCAGGAAAACATGTTCCTCTCGCCGACGTCTTTCTCGCCGCAGCAATAGCGAGTGTCCGCTTCTTTAGCGGTTCTGTTCGCGGCAGGTGTGCTCGCTGGTGCCATGAACGCTCTCGCCGGTGGTGGGTCGTTCATCACGCTGGCGGCCCTCGTGCTGACCGGGCTTGATCCGCGTGTGGCCAACATCACCTCCACCATCGCGCTATTCCCCGGCCAGGTGACGAGCGGCATTGCCAGTCGCGCGCTGGTGGGCGGCGTGGGCCGGATCGGGTTTGGCGGGTTGGCGGCGATCAGCCTCGGCGGCGGCGTGGTGGGCGCGTTGCTGTTGCTGGCAACGCCGTCGTCGCTGTTCGCGGCGATGGTGCCCTATCTCGTGCTGTTCGCTACGTGCGTGTTCTTCTGGGGCAGTTTCCTGCGCAAGCCAAACGACACCGCACGGGCGCTGCCGGTGCGCGTGGTCGGGCTGGTCCAACTCGGCATCGCCATCTACGGCGGCTATTTCGGCGGTGGCATCGGCTTTCTGATGCTCGCCGTGCTGACCATGGCCGGGCTTTCGATCCGCACCGCCGGGGCCACCAAGAACGCGCTGGCCGCCGCCATGAATGCCTCTGCCGTGCTGGTGTTCCTGTTCGCACCCGGCGTTGCCTGGCTGCAGGCCGCCATCCTCTGCGTATCTGCCATCATCGGCGGGCTCGCCGGAGCCTGGCTGCTCAAGCGCGTGCCGGAAAAACTGCTGCGCGGTTTCGTCGTTGTTGTCGGGCTGGCCCTCACGGTGCTGATGTTCCTGCGCGCGTAAATCGTCATGCTTGAAACGAAACCGCGCTGAAGGCAGGCTCTTCGCCACAACATCCAGTCACGGAGAGTGTCATGCGTGCCAGCATCACCGGTTCCACCATGCCCGTGCTTGAAATCCAGCTCGCCCCCGGTGAGCGCCTGCTGGCCGAAACCGGCGAGCTGTCCTGGAAATCCGGCAACATTCAGCTTCGCACCATCACCTCGGCTGCGGGCTCCACCGGCATCTTCGGTGCCATCGGCCGCGCACTGTCCGGTGGTGGCTTCTTCATGACCGAATACAGCACCGACTTCCAAATGGGTGTCGTGGCCTTCTGCGCCAAAATCCCCGGCCACATCTTCGAGCATCAAATTGCGCCGGGCATGGAATATCTGGTCCACAAGCACGGCTTTCTGTGCTGCACCGACGGCGTGACCCTCGGCACCGGCTTCACCCAAAGCCTCGGCGTCGGTTTGTTCGGCGGCAACGGCTTCGTCATGCAAAAGGTCAGCGGCCAAGGCACGGCCTGGTTCGAACTCGGCGGTGAGATCGTGCCGGTCACGCTCGCCCCGGGCCAGGTGATCGACGTCCACCCCGGCCATCTCGGCATGTTCGACGCCAACATGCGCCACGAGATCACCACCATCCCCGGCATTCGCAACAAAATCTTTGGTGGAGACGGCATTTTCCTCATCCGCCTCACCGGTCCAGGCAATGTCTGGCTGCAAACGCTGACGCTGCCCAATCTGGCCCACGTGCTCGGGCCATACCTGCCGGGCGGTGAGAAGCAAAGCGACGGCACCAGCCTCGGTGGCCTCGCCGCGGCAGGTGTGGCCGGCAGCCTCGTCAGCCGCCTGTTTGAGGAATAGCGCTGGTCGAGCAAGTGCGCTGCCCTTGTCATTGGCGGGCATCCGGGTAAGATTTATCTAACGATAAATAGCCGGGGATGCGCCATGAAAGTCGACCGTAACGCCATTGATGAGGCGGCGCGCAAGCTGTCCAATTGGGGCCGCTGGGGCAAGGATGACCAGATCGGCACCCTCAACCACATCACCCCCGAGGACATCGTCAAAGCCGCAGGTCTGGTGAAGAAGGGTAAGGTGTTCGCCCTCGGCCTGTCGCTGAAGGAGCCGATCCAGTCTGGCCTGTTCGGCGGCCGCTGGAACCCGATCCACACCATGCTCGCCACCGGGACCGATGCCGCAGCGGGCAAGCAGGACGTGCCGTTCCCCTATCTGCGCTACGCCGATGATGCCATCAACATGCCCTGCCAGGCCTCCACCCAATGGGATGCGCTCTGCCACATCTTCCTCGATGACAAGATGTACAACGGCTTTCCGGCCACGGACGTCGATGCACGCGGGGCCAAGAAACTCGGCATCGAGCATGTGCGTGACAAAATGGCCGGCCGTGGCGTGCTGCTTGATATCGCCCGCTGGAAGAACGTGCCCTGGCTGGAAGACGGCACCGCCATCACCAACGCCGACCTCGACGCCTGCGCCGCAGCCCAGGGTGTGACCATCGGGCGCGCCGATTTCGTCATCGTTCGCACCGGCCAGCAGGAGCGCTGCCTCGCCCAGAAGGACTGGTCCGGCTACGCAGGCGGCAACGCCCCCGGCCTCGCGTTTGAGACCTGCTACTGGATTCACGAGAAAAACCTCGCCGCCATCTGCCTCGACACCTGGGGCTGCGAGGTTCGTCCAAACGAGACGACCGAGGCCAACCAGCCCTGGCATTGGATCGTCATCCCGGCCATGGGGCTGTCGATGGGTGAGATCTTCTACGTGAAGGAACTTGCCGAGGATTGCGCGGCTGACGGCGTCTACGAGTTCTTCTTCAACGCGCCCCCGCTGCATCTGCCAGGCGGTGCCGGCTCGCCGATCAATCCCCAGGCAATCAAGTAGGCACGAATGTCCGTAATCCACTCACATCGTCATTGCGAGGCCCCGCTTGGGGCCGTGGCAATCCAGGAGTACCGAGGCGCGTCTTGCGACCCCTGGATTGCCACGGCGCACGCGCGCCTCGCAATGACGGCGCGGGACGGTTCGTTTTTCGCCCCAATGACGTAGGAAGGCATCACCATGGCCACGCATCTCAAAACCAGCCGCAACGCCGCCCTGCGCGCCGAGGATCAGGCGAAGATCCGCGCAACCGTCGAAACCATCCTCGCCGATATCGAAGCGCGCGGAGACGCCGCCGTGCGCGAGCTGTCGATCAAGTTCGACAACTGGGACCGCGCCGATTACCGCCTGACGGATGCGGAGATCAAAGCCTGCATGGCCGAGCTCTCCGCCCGCGACATCGAGGACATAAAGTTCGCGCAGGAGCAGGTGCGCAACTTCGCCCAGGCCCAGCGCGCCTCGATGGTCGATATCGAGGTTGAAACGCTGCCGGGCATCGTGCTCGGCCACAAGAACATCCCGGTCAACGCAGTCGGCTGCTACGTCCCCGGCGGCAAATACCCGCTGCTCGCCTCGGCGCATATGTCCGTGATCACCGCGAAAGTGGCGGGCGTGCCGCGCATCATCACTTGCGCGCCGCCCTTCCACGGCAAACCCGCCCCCGCCATCGTGGCCGCGCAATACCTCGCCGGTGCCGACGAAATCTGGTGCCTCGGCGGCATTCAGGCGGTGGGAGCCATGGCCATCGGCACTGCGTCGATGCAGCCGGTGGACATGCTGGTCGGCCCCGGCAACGCCTTCGTGGCCGAAGCCAAGCGCCAGCTTTACGGCCGCGTCGGCATTGATTTGTTCGCCGGCCCCACCGAAACCCTCGTCATCGCCGACGAGACCGTCGATGGCGAAATGTGCGCCACCGACCTGCTGGGCCAGGCCGAGCACGGCACCAACTCGCCGGCCATCCTGCTCACCACCAGCGAAAAGCTCGCCCGTGAGACGATGGCCGAGATCGAGCGCCTGCTCAAAATCCTCCCCACCGCCGCCGTCGCCGCCAAAGCGTGGGAGGATTACGGCGAAGTGATCGTCTGCGCCGATGACGAGGAAATGGTGCGTGAGGCCGACCGCATCGCCTCCGAGCATGTGCAGGTGATGACGCGCGACCCGGATTACTTCCTCAAGCACATGACCAATTACGGCGCGTTGTTCCTGGGCCCACGCACCAACGTCTCGTACGGCGACAAGGTGATCGGCACCAACCACACGCTGCCCACCATGAAGGCGGCGCGCTACACCGGCGGGCTCTGGGTCGGCAAGTTCCTCAAAACCGTGACCTATCAGCGGGTGCTGACCGACGAAGCCTCCGCCATGATCGGCGAATACTGCTCGCGCCTGTGCATGCTCGAAGGCTTCGTCGGTCACGCCGAACAGGCCAATCTGCGCGTGCGCCGCTATGGTGGTCGCAACATCCCGTATGGAGCCGCCGCCGAATGAGCCTGCCACTTACCCCGACTTTCCGGCTGGACGGCAAGCGCGCGCTGATCACCGGCGGTGGGCGAGGCATCGGCCTTGCCGCCGCCGCGGTATTGTCGGAATTCGGGGCCGCCGTCACCATCTGCGCCCGCAACGGCGCGGAACTAGACGAAGCCGTGGCCGCCCTGCGCGCCCGTGGCGGCGTGGCCGAGGCGCTGGTGCTCGACGTCACTGACACCGCCGCCCTGAAAGCGGCCATCGATGCCGCAGAGCCGTTCGACATCTTCGTCAACAACGCCGGCACCAACCGGCCCAAGCCACTGGCCGACGTCACCGAGGATGATTTCGACGCGGTGATGGACCTCAACATTCGCGCCGCCTATTTCGCCGCGCAATGCGTGGCCAAGCGGCTGTTGGCTGCGAAAAAGCCCGGCTCGATCATCAACATCTCCTCGCAGATGGGCCTCGTCGGTGGCCCCGGCCGGACGCTCTACTGCGCCAGCAAATGGGCGATGGAGGGCTTCACCCGCGCCATGGCGCTCGACCTCGGCCCCGCCGGCATTCGCGTCAACACCATCTGCCCGACCTTCATCGAAACCACGTTGACGAAGCCATATTTCGAGAACAAGGAGTTCCTGGCCTGGGTGCTGAGCAAAATCAAACTCGGCAGGCTCGGTCAGGTGACCGACCTCATGGGCCCCATCGTTTTCCTCGCCAGTGACGCCTCCGCCCTCATGACCGGCAGCTCACTGGTGGTAGACGGCGGCTGGACAGCCGACTGATGAGTGGCGCGCCCACGCTGTTGCGCCCACGCGCCGCCCGGAAATCATTCGACGATCGCCGAGCGGAGATCGTGCGCAAAGCAGCGTCCTTCTTCGCGCAATCCGGTTTCGACGCCACCACCCGCGAACTTGCGGCATGGCTCGGCACCACCCAGCCGCTGATGTATCGCTACTTCCCCAGCAAAAACGCGCTGATCGAGGAAGTCTACGAGGCCGTGTTCCTGCAATCATGGGACACCGCCTGGGACGCGCTGCTGACCGACCGCACCCGCCCGCTGCATGACAGGCTGTGCGATTTCTACAACCGCTACACCGACGCCATCATGCATCCCGAATGGATGCGCATTTACCTGTTCGCAGGCCTCAAAGGCGTGGACATCACCGGCCTCTACATCGCCCGAGTCGAGGCCCGCATCATCCGCCCGGTGATGGTGGAGATGTGCGCCGAAACCGGCCTCGTCATCACCCCAGACAACGAGGCGAAGCTGCTCGAACTCGCCTGGAGCCTGCAAGGCGGCATTTTCTATTACGGTGTGCGCAAGTTTGTGTACGCAACGCCGGTCCACGGAGAAAAACGCGCGATGATCGAAGCGGCGGTGGATGTCTACGTGAAAGCATGGCCGAAGTAGAAACGCGGCTGACCCGTGCGATCGTCACGCATGCCCCAACCCGGCATATCGATGCTCACTTGGGGCCGTCGCAATCCTGAGCAACCCAACGAGGTAGCATTATTATTACGATATCAGAACGATTAGGGCGCCAGTCGACCCCGACGCCAAACCGGGTGCAAAAAAGCAAAAAAGAGACAGAGCCGATAACGCCGAGGCCACGCTCCACCCAAGCTGAGCCACCAGAGGCTCCGGCAGACGGATCATGCCACCCCACTGAACAGGCACCAGCACCGCCAATCCAAACCGCGTCACATGCCGCCATTGCAGCACCCGCCCGCATCGCTCAATCCGCCCCGGCCGAAACTCATCCTCCCCACCCCAGCCATCCTCGTCGTCATGGGAGGATTCGTAAAACTCCCTCTCCGCATAAAGCTCCTCAACGAGCAACCAACACTGCAGCGCCTGCCCAACAGGCCGCACCATCGTGCCGATCACCATCAGTTGCATGAGCAAATGTGCCTCCCCCGCGCTCCGCACAGCTCCGCCAATGAGGCAGAGCAGCGCCATCAGATCAAAGGTTGCGGGAGAGCGGGTGGACGGCATGGGGGATGGGTTCCTATGTCAGAGAATGAGTTATTTTCTATGACATAAAAATCCACATAATGCAAGTTATATTAACGTGAAGTGCTCTATATAAGAGCGTCGCACCATCGCTCTCGCCACCAATATGCGATGCCCGAGCACAGCCGCGCGACGGATTGCTGATGGCCGCTTTTCGGCCTCTTATCGTAAGCCGGGAGTGGTTTCCGGCTCTGGAGGCGCGGGAGATCGCAATGCGACCGTCTTAGCCGCAAGCTGTACTATATCCTCTAGAAATCGCTTGTCTTCATGAAATACTCCGTCAACAGGTGCCGGCCAGTATGTCAAAAAGTGATCATGAATGGGCCCATGTAGCCACAATGTCTGCCTATACAATGCAGGAATTTCTAATAGACGTACATCATAGTTTTCTGGATCTGTCTTGTCGAATAATTGCGTTGCTTTTTCACATACACTATAGAGTTGCTGTGCAATTGGGCCTACATTTAAGCGCCGAAACGTCGCGGTGCCGTCCCTTGGACCCGACAGGTCCGCCATGACCGTGTGCTGTCCACCGGATTCAACGATGTAGCGCCAACCATGTGCTTTCGCGGCGGAATTCAGATCAAAACCCGGCACTATGTCTTTAATATCCAACACATATACCCGAACCGGCTCGCTCAGGCTCGGTAGCGCACCACCCAGAAGCGACGGTGTGTTGCGCTGCGCGGCAATGGCTGAATAATGAGACAAGGCATCGCTAATAAGGGACATCGCATCTAACGGGCCGGCATTGGTGATGATTGCCATCTCAGTCCGCTCCTTAGCTTGTGGGCGTCACGGCCGGTGAACCACTACCACCTGTTCCCGCGGCACCGGTTGCTCGAGTGAAGTAGGTATCAGACCATACACCTGCAGACCGGTAGTAAGTTAGGAAATCCGTGTAGGTCTGGAAGTTGTAACCGTTGTCCGGGTCTTCAACGTCTACGAATTCAACACCAGTCGCATTAATACTCCATCCGGATATAGCAACAAAATGGCCTCCGATAGACCACTGAATTCGGCAGCAGAGCGGGCGGTTTGCGTTTATCTCAGCCTGCACAACAGTAAATGACTGCGCAGAAGCGACAAAATGGTCAAAATTTTGCACTCGCGTCAAAGCACGGTCTAAATACCAAGGTACATCGCAGGACGTGGGCAGTGGTGCGGCACAGCAATTCAAACCGAGCTCTGCTTGTGCCACGCTGCCCTGCGTCCAGGTCGTTGAACCATAAAATGTTGTAATGCCGACACTTACAGCCGCCCAACACCAATTTTGTTGTTGCTGGTGTGGAATTGACACGCTCACCTTACCAGACGTCGGCGGCGCGCCGCCTGGCAAGGGAGCGCGAACAGGCATGGGCTTCGCAGCGACAGCCAACGGAAAAAGAAACGTATTGCGCATTTTGCCGAAAACCTCTCTGCGACGCCATGACCAACCGCAAGCCAATTTTTTAAAAAGAAAATTTTCAGATTGCTCAAATTGAAGATGATGCGGAAGCGTGATTAATTTCAAAATCCAAGTATGACATTAAAATATTTCAAAAAAATTCACAGTAGGATGGCAGTGCTAATTTTCGTGAGCATGCACTGCCAGGCGGACCCTGCTGTTATTTAATCTTAACCAGCATGGCAAGTTTGCTGAAACACTGAATCACCGACGGCGATAAGGGCCATCAATATTGGTCCGGCACCTGCGCCAACGCCTGGGATAAACGACACAATCCCAGAAATGAGTTGCAGAATTGGTTTCGCCTCTGGCCAAATCGTGCAAAAATTGGTCCCTGGTGCTGCGCCGCCGGACGAGCTGTTCGCCGCTGCAAAACCGCCCTCCATCAGCGAACGAACCTCCGCTTGTGCGTTCCCGGTTGAACCTCCACCGCCCTTCGAGCAAGTCTGCGAAAAAACAGAATCACCCACGGTGATAAGTGACGACAATATCGTGCCAGCTGCGGCGCCAGCACCCGGTATCAGCGCCGCAATACCAACAAGAGCTTGTAATATTGGCTTTGCTTCGGGCCAAATGCTGCAAAAATTCAATGGCGGTGCGCCGCCGGCCAATGGTGCCCCCGCCGAGGACCCCGCTAAAGACTGGTCGATAACACCACGCATGGCTGACGCGGTCGATGCAGTTAATGACATTGCTTCGGTTCCCTACTTTAAATTTGAGTCAAGGAGACAAGGAGGTAACGGTCATACCTCGTATAGTTAATTTAATTTTCTATAAGTGACGTTACAGAATGTCATCGGAAAATTCCAGCAAGAATCACAACGAACAGAAATTTTTTGTTTCTGGTTCAGTTGAGCCTGTAAACATCGTAACGCAGTGCCGTCCGCCCTACCGCTCCCCCGCCAACTCCCCCAAAGCCCCATCCCACGCCGCAATCACAGCCGCCACATCCGCCTCGTCATGCGCCAGGGACACGTAATACTTCGTATCCCCCTTCAGTATCCCCCGCTCCCGCAGCTTCGCGTTGAACCGCGCCGCCAGCGCCGCATCCCCCCGCGCCACGTCGCGGTAATGCGAGATCGCGCCCTCTGTGAACACCACGTCGAACATCGGCGGCTCGCCAATCACCTGGCCCGCCACGCCATGCTTCCGCAACAACTCCGCCAGCGCCGTCATCAACCGCCGCCCGGTGGCGAAAAGCGTCTCATACGCCCCCGGCCTGCGCAAAATCTCCAGCGACGCCAGCCCCGCCGCCGAGGCCACCGGATTGCCGGACAGCGTGCCGATCTGCTTCAAAAACCCGTCATCACCCACCCGCGCGTGATCGAAATGCGCCATAATGTCCGCCCTTCCGGCAATCGCCGCCAGGGGAAAGCCGCCGCCGATCACCTTGCCCAGCGTGCACAGATCCGGCGTCACGCCGTAATATTCCTGCGCCCCGCCATAGGCGAAGCGAAACCCGGTCACCACCTCGTCGAAAATCAGCACCACGCCATATTCGGCGGTGATCCGGCGCAGACCCTCCAAAAACCCAGGCGCGGGCGGAATCACGCGCTGCAACGGCTCCACAATCACCGCCGCCAACTCGTCATGATGCGCGCGGATCAGCGCCTCCACCGCCGGCAGATCGTTGAACGGGGCCACCAGCACCTCATCCACCACACGCGGCGGAATGCCCGCTGAATCCGGAATGGCTTGCGGGAAATTGCCGGGCCGCTTCGGGGCCAGGCTCATCAGCGCATGATCGCTCATGCCGTGATAACCGCCCTCGAACTTCAAAATCTTGTCCCTGCGCCGATACGCGCGGGCGGCGCGCATGGCATACATATCCGCCTCAGTGCCGCTGCTGACGAAACGCACCTGCTCGGCACACGCCACCGCGTCCACAATCGCCTCGGCGAGCAAAATGCCGTGCCGGTTGTTGGCGAAAAACGTGGTGCCCAGCGCCAGCTGCGCCTGCACCGCCGCATTCACCTCCGGATGCGCATGGCCCACCAGCATGGGGCCGGAGCCGAGCAGGAAATCGACATATTCCCGCCCGCTCTCATCCCAAACCCGCCCGCCCCGCCCGCGCTGGATCACGATGTCAGAGCCAAGATTGCCAAACCCGCCCGCCGGCAGCACCCGTCGCGCCGTCTCGGCCAGCGCCAGTTCCACATCACTGCGAATATGCGTGTCCATCAGGCCTTTTTCTCCCATCCCCGCTCGCCCTGCTGCCAGTAAGCAAGCACATGCCCAGCCTCTTTCGCCGCCCGCCACCGCGCCCGCGCCGCCGCCAGTGCCGCCTCGTCATTGCCATCGAACAGATCAAACACCCGCTCAAACGCAGCCAACCGATCTGAACTCACGGCGTCAACCAGAAACAGAAACGAAGCCCCGTTTGGTGCCTCATCCTCAATGGTGAGCCAAATCGGCTGCAAATCGGCATGCCCGGTGCCAGCGTGCCCATGCGGCAACCAATCCGGCTGCGGACACACCCACAGCGCCTGATCCAACTCCCCCAACCGCTCCGGCGAGCCACACCGCACCACCGCACGCTTCCCCGCAGCCAGCGTCCGCCCCAGCAAAGCCGGCAGCGCCTGATCAGCTCCCGTGCGGGTAAGGTGGTAAAACCCGATCTCTGCCAATTGGCTAGGCCCGGTGCGGGTCTTCAAACCGAGTGGCGATCAACCGGTCCAGCAGCCGCACGCCGAACCCGGTCGGCCCTTGCGCGTGCATGTCATCCGCCGTCTCGATGCTGTCCATCGCCGCAATATCCAGATGCACCCACGGCACATCCTCCACGAACTCCCGCAGAAAGGCGGCGGCAATGCACGCATCCGGCTGCATCCGCTCCGGCGAGCAATGGCGCAAATCGGCAATGTCGGAATTCACCGCCTCCCGATGGCTCTCCCCAATCGGCATCCGCCATACCCGCTCGCCCACCGCCTCCCCCGCCGCCGCCACGTGGGCTGCCAGGGCCGGATCATTGGTGAACATCCCCGCCATATGATGCCCCAGCGCCGTCACAATGCTGCCCGTCAGCGTGGCGAGATCAATGATTGCCTGCGGATGATGCCGCCGCACGGCGTAGCTGAGCGCATCCGCCAGCACGAGCCGCCCCTCCGCATCGGTGTCCACCACCTCAATCGTCTTGCCGGAAAAGCTGCGCAGAACATCCGAAGGCCGATAGCTCTCCGCCCCCAACGCATTCTCCGCCAGCGCCAACACCGCGATCACCGGGGCAGGCGAGCCACGCAAAGCCGCGGCATAAACCGCCCCTGCCGCCGCCGCAGCGCCCGCCATATCCGCCCGCATCTCCCACATTTTGTCGGCGGGTTTGACACTGATGCCACCCGTGTCGAACGTGATGCCCTTGCCCACCAGCACCACCGGCGGCGTCTCAATGGAGCCCGGCCAGCGCAAAATCACCAGCCTGGGACGATGCTCCGAGCCCATGCCCACGGCCAGCAGCGCGCCCAAGCCCTCGCGCTCCAAATCCCGCCGCTTCAGCACAGTGATGTTGACGCCCGCCTTCTCCAGCGGAGCCAGCCGCTCAATAAACCCGTCCGGCGTGAGCGTATTGGAAGGCTCCACCACCAATTCCCGAGCCAGCGTCGCCCCATGCCACGCGGCCTCAGCCACGTGCCACGCCGCCTCCACTCCCGGCGTCTCACTCAGCAGATCAAGTGCGGCCAACCGCCCCGCATCCTCATCCGGCTGCGTGCGCAAATCCTCATACCGCCAGCCCCGCAAAGCCGCCCCCAGCGCGAAATGAGCCGCATGAGACGGCAACAGCCCCCGCGCATCCAACGCAAGCCGCTTCACCGCAGGAAGCCGTGCCACCGCCAGCGCCCCCGCCGCACGATAGGCTCCCTCGCTTGGAGCCTCTCCCAGCCCCACCAGCAGCACATGCACGGGCGAGAGCACCTCGCACGCCTCACCGCTCTTGCCGGTGAACCCAGCGATCTCGGCAGCCGCGCGCAAATCCGACGGCAGCACGGCACCCGCTGCCACCGGAATAGCCAAGGCCTGCGCCTTCGGAGCCTGCGCCCCGATGCGAAACTTCAACATCAAGCCTCGTAATGCGAAGCCACCAGCCGGTCGAGCAGGCGCACCCCGTAAGCGGTGGCCCCCTTCGGAATGGTGGCGGTGTCCTTGCTGCTCCAGGCCACCCCGGCAATGTCCAGATGCGCCCAGGTCTTGCCGCCGACGAAACGCTGAATGAACTGCGCCGCCGTGATCGCACTGCCGGGCCTGCCGGTGATGTTCTTCATATCCGCAATCTCAGACTTCAGCTGCTTGTCGTAGCAATCCGCCAGCGGCATCCGCCACAGCTTCTCGCCGGTCTCCTCAGCAACACCGAACAACTGCGTCGCCAGCGTGTCGTCATTGGCGAAATAGCCCGCATATTCGTGCCCGAGCGACACGATCATCGCCCCGGTCAGCGTCGCCAGATCGATCATGAACTTCGGATCGTATTTTGTCGCGCAATAGGCCAGCACATCGGCCAGCACCAAGCGCCCCTCGGCATCGGTGTTCAGCACCTCAATCGTCTGCCCTGAATAGGACTTTACCACATCGCCCGGCCGCTGCGCCGTGCCAGACGGCATGTTCTCCACCAGCCCCACGAGACCGATCGCGTCCACCTTCGCCTTACGTCCGGCCAGCGTGGCCATCAGCCCGACAACAGTGCCAGCCCCGGCCATGTCCCACTTCATATCTTCCATGCCCGCCGCGGGCTTGATGGAGATGCCGCCGGTGTCGAACGTCACACCCTTGCCGATAAACGCGATCGGCTGCGACTTCGCGGCCTTCTTGCCCTTCGGCGCATCGCTGCCGTTCCAGTGCATCACCACCATACGCGGCTCACACGCACTGCCCATCGCCACCCCAAGCAACGCGCCGAAGCCGAGCTTTGTCATCTCTTTCGGCCCGAGCACCTCAACCTTCAGGCCCAGGCTCTCCAGCGACTTGCAGCGCTCTGCCATCTCAGCAGGCGTCAGCACATTCGGCGGCTCAGAAACCAGATCACGCGACAGGAACACGCCCGAGACGGTCGCCTTCAACGGCACCCAAGCCGCCTTCGCCTCGGCCAAGCTCGCCACCAGCACGCTGATCTTGGCAAGCTTCGGCTTCTCATCCGCCTTCTCGGTCGTGCGATACCGGTCAAACCGATAGCAGCGCAGCGCCGCCCCCATCGCCACCGCCGCAGCAAGCGACGCCGACAGCCCACCAGCCGCCACCGTCGCACTCGCCTCACGCATCAGCAGCGCCGCCGCATGCCCACCGGCTTCCTCTGCCTCCCGATGCGTCAGTGCCTCCGCCTTGCCAATGCCCACCGCCACCACGCGAGACAATCCCGCGCCCGGTGCCAGCATCACGCAGGTGGAACCTGCTTTGCCCTTGAACTCAGCCGCCGCGAAGCTGCGCGAGATGGTGCCGTCGGTCGCGGCATCCAGCTCCACCAGCAAATCACCCGTTAGCGTCTCGCCCTCGGCCACCAGCAACACCAGTGCGCCAGACTTTGGCAAAGCGGATTTGACAAAATTTACATCGAGCATGAACGGCCCCCGGTTGAACGCAATTTCGCGGACTGTAGCAGTCTTGCCCCACTTGACCAGCCAGCCAGCAAGCTTGGCGCAGCGCCCCTGCGGCCTGTATGGGTAGCGGATGAACATGAATCATTTGCTCGATCTGGCATTTCGCCTCGCCGATGAGGCCGGTCACGCCATCCTCGCCATCCGAGCCCGCGGCTTCGAGACGATGCACAAGGCCGATGCCTCCGTCGTCACCGAAGCCGATCACGCCGCTGAACTGATCATCGCCGCCGCCCTGCGCGAAGCCACGCCGCATATTCCGGTGGTGGCGGAGGAGGAGATGGCGGCAGGCCACATCCCCGCCGAGGCCGAATATCTCTGGCTCGTCGATCCGCTGGACGGCACGCGCGAATTCGCTGGCAGCACCGATGATTTCGCCGTCTGCATCGGCCTCGTGCGCCACGGCGTGCCCGTCATGGGCGTCGTCGGCGGCCCAGCCTACGGAACCCTCTACGGAGGCATCGTGGGCGGCCATGCCGTCAAGCGAGACGCCACCGGCGAACACCGCATCAACGTGCGCCCACCACCGGAGGAGGGGATCACCGTCGTCGCCTCCCGCCGCTCCGCCAACCACGCCCGCATGCAGCCATATCTCGAAGGCCGCACCGTCGCCCACACGCTCCACACCGGCTCCGCCCTGAAATTCTGCCGCATCGCCGAGGGTCTGGCCGATCTCTATCCCCGCTTCGGCCGCACCATGGAGTGGGACACCGCCGCCGCCCAGGCCCTGCTCGAAGCCGCCGGAGGCTCCGTGCGTGACGCGGAGACGGGCCTGCCTTTGCGCTACGGCAAACCCGGCTTCGAGAACCCACATTTCGTGGCCGCAGCCCATCCATGACCGAACGCCTAACGGCCACGCCAGAGGGCATCGCCCGCGCCGCCGAACTGCTCTGCACCGGCCACCTCGCAGCCTTCGGAACGGAAACCGTCTATGGCTTAGGTGCCGACGCCACCAACAATCGCGCCGTCGCCCGCGTGTTCGACGCCAAAGGCCGCCCGCATTTCAATCCGCTGATCTGCCACTACCCAAGTGCGGACGCTGCCTTCATCGATGTGGTGGCGTCAGACACAGCCCGAGCCCTCGCCGCTGCCTTCTGGCCAGGACCACTCACCCTGGTCCTCCCCCGCCGCGTCACCTGCAAAGTGGCCTTGCTCGCCGGGGCAGGGCTCGACACACTGGCCGTGCGCGTGCCCGCTAACACCATCGCACTCGCCCTTCTACGTGCCTGCGGAAGGCCGATTGCCGCCCCCTCCGCCAATCGCTCCGGCGAAGTCAGCCCCACCACCGCTGCCCATGTGCTCGAAGGCCTCGACGGCCGCATCGACGCCATACTCGACAGCGGTCCATGCCCCGTTGGGGTCGAATCAACGGTGCTCGACCTCTCCGGTCACCGCCCGTTTCTGCTGCGCCCAGGCGGCGTCACGCAGGAGGCCATCGAAGCCGTCATAGGCCCCATCCAGCGCGGCCTGCCCCTCGCCGCCGCCCAAGCCACGCAATCCCTGCGCTCGCCGGGCATGTTGCTATCCCATTACGCGCCGAAGCTGCCTGTGCGCCTCAATGCGACATCGGTCAGCGCTAACGAGGCATTGCTCGCCTTCGGTCCACCCCCGCCAGGTGCCGCATCCGTATTCCAACTGAGCGAAACCCGCGATCTCGTGGAAGCCGCCTCCCGCCTGTTCGACGGTCTGAGACGGCTGGATGCCGGAGCCTCCGCCATCGCCGTCATGCCAATCCCAGAGTCCGGCCTCGGCCTCGCCATCAACGACCGTCTGTCGAGAGCCGCCGCACCGCGGTAGGCGGGCTTCAGCCCACCAAAGCGCTCTGCCGCGCCAACACCGCACGCACCCGCTCCACAACCGGACCCTGCGTCACCACCGGCGCGCAAGGGGCTGCGAACGGATCGGGATACGGGGCCGAACCGGCATTGTCGAACCCGTCCAGCGTGTCGAAATCCGCCAGCAGCGATTCCACCGGCAGGCCCTGCGCCAGGATCACGTCATGCGTCTCCAGGCACACATGCCAGTAGGTGTATTGCGATCGCGCGACATGCATCACGCTGCCATCGTTCACCAGGCATCGCGCCGGGATCAGCACGCCGCTGCTGAACACCGCATGATCCGGGCTAAGCCACAAATCCGCATCCGGCATACCAGGACCAAACGCGTCAGCCGAGATACGCACCGGTTGGTCGTATTGTGCCCGTGCCCGACCGTTGCTAACGGCCTCATACCCCACCCAGGCAATGCGCCTGACCTCACCCGCCGCAGTGATCACCAGATCACCGCCCACCAGCAACTCTATGGCGCGCGGTCCGAACGGTGTGGCGATGAGCGTGCCTTCAAGCAGACAAAGCGACTGCGCCACGTCCGTCACAAACGGACTGCTCGCCGTGCCGCTGGACAGCGTAGTGCCGCCAGCGACCCCAATCGCCCAATCTGACAGCAGATAAAACGTGTTGCCAATTTGAACAATCGGCCCCGCAGCATTGCCACTCGGATCAGTGCCAAAATAGCCAGAATACGTCGAGTTGATTTCGTTCGAGCCAAACGCCAGCCCGTCATAACTCCCCGCACCGGGGGTGCCCACAAACGTCAATGAGATCCCGGAATTGAACGGCGAAAGCGCCAGATCAGTCTCAGCCACAACAGTTTGAGTGCCGCCAGGACTCGGGGCATCACTTAGCTGAATCAACCAACTATAGAACGTGGTGGTGTAGCTAAGTGATCCGGACACAGAAATCTCCGCAGGTCAGCAAGCTCACAAAAAGGCGCAGCCACAGGGATGCCGTTCTGTGATCACATACTCGTGAGAATTTTTGAATATCAAACAAAAATTAAAAATGATCGATATTGTTAACATTCCCCAAAACGTTAACTTAAGCGACGCGTCATCGATTCATCTAATAAGTGATAATTTATGATCAAATACTGCGATAATTTAATGCATAGCCATAGACTTACGCCCACCACACAACCCGTGACGAAGAACGCGTTATTGCGCCTGCGCACTCGCCGTTGAACGCGTGGCACCCGCACGCGCGGCAAGGGCGGCGGCCATGAAATCATCCAGCTCGCCATCCAGCACCGCGTCCGGATTGCCCTTTTCCACGCCGGTGCGCAGATCCTTCACCAGCTGATACGGGGCCAGCACATAGTTGCGGATCTGATGGCCCCAGCCGATATCGGTCTTGGCCGCCTCGATGGTGTTGGAAGCCGCCTCCCGCCGCTGCAACTCCGCCTCATACATCCGTGCCTTCAGCATTCCCATTGCGGTGGCCCGGTTGCGATGCTGGCTGCGATCGGTCTGGCACGCCACCACAATGCCTGATGGAATATGCGTGATGCGAATGGCAGACTCAGTCTTGTTCACGTGCTGCCCACCGGCACCGGACGCACGATACGTGTCCACCCGCAAATCCGCCGGATTGATCTCGATCTCGATGCTGTCATCGACCACCGGATACACCCACACGCTGGCAAAGCTGGTCTGCCGCCGCGCCTGGCTGTCAAACGGGCTGATCCGCACCAGCCGATGCACCCCCGCCTCGGTCTTCATCCAGCCATACGCCGCTTGTCCGGTCATCTGGATGGTGACGGATTTGATCCCCGCCTGCTCACCCTCCGACTCTTCCATAATCGTCGTCTTGAAGCCGCGCTTCTCCGCCCAGCGCGTATACATGCGCAGGATCATCTCGGCCCAGTCCTGAGCCTCCGTCCCGCCAGCACCGGCGTTGATTTCCACAAAGCAGTCCAGCCCGTCCGCCTCGCCCGACAGCAGGCTCTCAATCTCGCGATGCTTGCCCTCAGCCACCAGCGCCTGCAACGCCGCCATGGCCTCGGCCATCAGCCCGGTATCGCCGTCAGCCTCCGCCATTTCCAGCAGTTCCGTGGCATCCGCCGCCTCGCGTTCCATGCGGATCACCGCCTCCATGCTGGACGCGATGGCATTGCGCTCCCGCATCAGCGCCTGTGCTGCCGTGGGGTCTTTCCAAAGGTCGGGGTCTTCCGCCTGATTGTTCAGCTCATCGAGGCGAGCGGTGGCGACATCCCAGTCAAAGATGCCTCCTCAGCAGCGCAATCGACTGCTTGATCTGGTCGTTAAGGGCGTCGGATTCGGTGGACATGCTACACCAGATGGCTAGAGCGTGATGGCCGCAGGTGGACTCACCGGAGGTCTGAATCACGCGATCAAACAAATACCTAGACCATACCGCGTTTCAACGGAAACGCGGCATGGTCGAAGGGAGGCGGTCAATACAATCCGCCCAGGCCGGTGTCCACACCAGCGGTCGTTTGTTTCACTTGGCTGCTTGTGACAGAGGGATCGCCACCCGCATCGCTGCCAGCACCACCGGCGGGGCCAGAGGCACCGGGCACCTGATCAGGCTTGAACGCGTCCGTCACCGTGCCATACCCACTGTCCCAGCTCGCCATCGTCACGCCAGGCGGCTGCACAAATTTCAAATTCGGCCGGTTCTTCAGCGCCACCGCCATGAAATCATGCCAGACCGGCGCTGCAATCGCGCCACCCGTCTCGTTCACGCCAAGGCTCGCCGGCGTGTCGAAGCCGATCCAAACCACGGTCACCAAATCCGGCGTGAAGCCTGCAAACCACGCATCATTGAAATCCTGCGTTGTACCGGTCTTGCCCGCAATCTGCCGCCCCAGGCCAGCGCCCGCCGCAGCCCCAGTGCCACGCTGCACCACGCCCTGCATCATGCCGAGCAACTGAAACACACTCGCCGCATCTGCAATCTGTGGCCGAGTATCAGCCAGTACCGGCATCCGCGACGGATCGCCACACGTGGGGCAGGGACGAGAATCATTCGCCCAGATAATATGCCCGTCACGGTCCTGCACAGAGTCGATCAGCGTGGGCACCACCTCACGCCCCCCGGCGGCCAGCGACGCATAGGCGCCGGACTGCCGCATCACCGTCGTCTCAACCGCACCAAGTGCTCCCGGCAACACGCGCGGCATTTTGTCCACCACATGGAAGGCAATCGCGTTCTTCGCCACCGCCTCCATCCCAACCTTGTCCGCCACCCGCACGGTCACGAGGTTGAGCGACTTCTCCAGTGCAATACGCAGCGGCACCGGCCCATTGAAATCCAGCTCATAATTCCCCGGCCGCCACTTCCCCGCAGCCCCCTGATCGAGCACGAAGGGCGCATCGAGGAACTTCTGGCTGGGGGAAATCCCCGCCTGCAGCGCCGTCAGATAAACGAACGGCTTAAAGCTCGACCCAGGCTGCCGCTGCGCCTGCGTCACCCTGTCGAACTGGCTGTTCTCAAAGCTCCACCCGCCGGACAGCGCCAACACGCGCCCTGTGGCGGGGTCGAGAGAGACCAATGCTCCCTGCACGGCGGGAATCTGCCGCAGCACCAGCCGCTCCGGCCGCGCCGCTGTTTTGCCCTGGGCTGCGGTGGCCGGCAAAAGCTCCACCATCACGATATCGCCCGTCTGCAGCACATCCGTCACGCGCTTCGGCGCAGGCCCCAACTGCCCCGCCTTGTTCGGCCGGGCCCAACCGAGCTCACCCAGCGCCACCGGCATCACCCGAGGCGTCAACGCGGGTGCTGGTGTCACAAACCCAATCTGCGCCGCCCCGTCCGTCGTCTCTAGCACCAGCCCGGTGCGCCACTCCGCCAACTGTCCCGGCGGATGCGGCTGAGCCGCCAGCACGCGCGGCCAGGAGTTCTTGAAGTCCGCAGGCAACGTCACGTGCGCCACTGGCCCACGCCACCCGCCATGCCCGCGATCATACTGCATCAGCCCGTCGCGCAGAGCCTTGTCCGCCGCCACCTGCAACGCCGGATCAAGTGTGGTGCGCACCACCATCCCGCCTTGCGTCGTCTGCTCCGCGCCATACTGATCGACCAGCCAGCGTCGCACCTCCTCGGTGAAATATTCGCCCCCTGCCAGCGTCTCAGCCCGCCGGAACGGCGCAGGACGCACCGCATCGGCCTTCGCAGCCGCCGCTTCCTCCGCCGTGATCACCCTGTCCTGTTCCATGCGGTCGATCACGTAATCCCGCCGCGTCCGCGCCACCTCCGGGTAACGGAACGGATTGTAGTTGTTCGGCCCTTTCGGCAGCGCCGCTAGGAATGCCGCCTCTGGAATGGTCAGCTCATTCAGCGATTTGTTGAAATACGACTGCGCTGCCGCCGCCACGCCATATGCCTGCTGGCCCAGGTAAATCTCATTCAGATAAAGTTCCAGGATACGCTCCTTGGACATGCTGCCCTCGATGCGCAGCGCCAGGAGCGCCTCGCGCACCTTGCGGGAGAGGCTGACCTCATTGCTCAGCAGCATGTTCTTCGCCACCTGCTGCGTGATGCTGGAGGCCCCCACCGGGCGATGCCCCGTGCCATACATCATCACATCCGTCACCGCCGCCCGCAGCACCGCCACCGGGTCCACGCCGCGATGCACGTAGAAGTTCTGATCCTCAGCAGAGATGAACGCGCTTTTCACCAGATCGGGAATGGCCGGAAACGGCACAAAAATCCGCCGCTCGGTGGCAAGCTCCGCCAGCAGGCGGTCGTCGGACGCATAAACCCGGCTCATCACCCGTGGCTGATACGTCTGCAGCGTGGCGATATCCGGCAGATCGGCGGAATATTTCTTGTAGGCGGCATAAACCACCAGACCGCTCAACACGCCGCCGAGCAGGCCAAGACCGATAAAAACCGACACAATCCGCCCAAGCAGCCGCCACACCGAAAAGCCTCGCTTGGGCTTTGGTGGTTTCGGCTCCTTCGGCGTAGGGCCACGCGGGTCCCCCGGCGGCTCCCTCTCGGCGCGTCGTGGGGCGAGTGGCTCGCCAGCGGTGAAAATCTCGGACATGTCCAGTTTATCGCACAATTACCGCTTCGGGCGAAGTGTTCAGCCGGCCGCGTTCGGCAAGGCCGCGAAATAGGCCTCAATCGCGCTCTTCATCGCCGCCGCCACCCGCACCCGATGATCCGCCTGCCGCAACGCGGCCTCGTCCTGTGCGTTGGACATAAAGCCCATCTCAACCAGCACCGATGGAATATCCGCGGCCTTCAGCACCGCAAACCCGGCCTGCCGCTGCGGGTTCTGCAACAGGCGAATATCGCGGCTGAAATTGTTCACCACGCTATGCGCCATCCGCGCCGACCCCGTCCGCGTCTCCTGCCGCACCAGGCTGGTCAGAATTTTGGCCACGTCCGGCGGCGCATCACGAAAGCCCGGCCCGGCGTAGCGATCCGCCGAATTCTCCCGCACCGCCAGCGCCGCCGTCTGCGCATCTGACGCATGATCGCCCAGCGTATAAACGCTCGCCCCGCGCACCGAGTGATCCGTCAGCGCATCGGCGTGCATCGACACGAACAGCGACGCCCCGTGCTTTTGCGCGATCGTCACCCGCTGCGGCAGTGGAATAAACACGTCGCGCGTGCGCGTCAGCTCCACCCGATACTTGCCCGTAGCATTAAGCTGCCGCTGCAATTCCTGCGCGGAGGCAAGTGCCACATGCTTCTCATACGTGCCCGTGACGCCAATCGCACCCGGATCCTTCCCGCCATGGCCAGGATCAAGCACCACCATCGGCACATTCGAGCGCGGCACGGCCGCATGCCCGTCCGGCACACAGAACCGGGCAGTAACGCCAGCAGCCAGCATCAAACGGCGCGTGATCACGACTTCACAATCCTTGGGATTCGAGTGCGGCTTTCTACCACATCACCTTCAGAAAATCACCCTAAACGCTGATTGCGGCTGATTCATGGTATTGTTGGGTGCGCCGCGCTTGAGCGTCGCACCTTACCGACTGGCGACAGGATAACCGCCCCGCTGTGTCCTCCCTGCAACGCTTGCTTGCAGCGAAGGTGCATTTGCGCCATGGTGCGTGCAGCTTTGGCTGCGTGCCGGGCAGGGTTTGATGAAGCGCATGATATTCCGCGCAGCCGCATTCTCTCTCCGGGCCCCAATTTTGTGAGCAGCAATGCTCGCCGCCACACGTAGCCATCCGGATTGCGCGCAACCTGCGCGATGATCGTATCGTGGCCTTGTGAACAAGGCCCGGCTGGCCAGTTGCGCGCCAAAAACGCGCGAGGTGCTGCCTGCGGTGCGATTGGTTCGGGGATCGGTCTTCCGGTCAGCTTTGAGTTCAACCGGGGCGGCGTTCCAGCAATGGCGCGCATCCGCCCGCACAAGACAGGGTTTTTCGCCCGCCGTGGCACAGACTTATCCCGTTCGCGTTACATCAATGGGAGGCCCGGACGGAGTGTCCGCCGGGCAGTGTGATCCGGCTTCGACCCTGGTTTGGCGGCGCGCCCCAACTATCCCCCCAAACCTTCCCCCGCTTCCTGCCCTGCGCGACCTATCCCGCGCGCCCTTTCGGCATGCCGGAAGACAAGAAGCGGCTCATCGGAGTTCGTGGCTGAATGACAAAACGTATGCTGATCGATGCCACCCACGCGGAAGAAACCCGCGTTGTGGTGCTGGACGGACACAGGCTTGAAGATTTTGACGTCGAGACCTCAACCAAGAAGCAGTTAAAAGGCAACATCTACCTCGCCAAGGTCGTCCGTGTGGAGCCGTCGCTCCAGGCCGCCTTCGTCGAATATGGCGGTGGCCGTCACGGCTTCCTCGCCTTCGGTGAAATCCATCCGGATTACTACCAAATCCCCGTCGCCGACCGTCAGCGCCTGCTCGAAATCGCCGCTGAAGAGGCACGCGAGGAAGAAGAGGCCGAAGACCGCAAGGCCGCCGGCTGGGCTGTCCGCACGCCGCAGCCCGAGGTCATGCACGACGTGCGCGGCCCCGGTTTCGAGGCCGCAGCCGAGCACACCGGCGAGCATGACGAACCGGCCTCGCATGACGAGCGCGCTGAGCACGTCGAGCACACGGCACCCGCCGAGCCGGAGACCTCGCACGAGACGCACGAAGCGGCACCCGAGCATCACGCCGAGCCAGCGGCAGTCGAGGCCCACCCCAGCGAGGCCCACGCCCCGGAACACGAAGCGGCACCTGCGCATCATGCCGAGCCCGTTGCCGAGCAGCCCCACGCACCCGAACCCCACGCCGAGCATCCCGCCGAGCCGGAAGAACCCCGCGAAGGCCCCGCCAAGCCGGCGATGATGCCAACCGACACCATCTATGGTGAGACCGACGCGGTTCACGCCCCGCAGCCGGAATTCGGTTTCGACGAAACCCCGCCGCTGCCCGCCAACGTCTCCTACGCCGGCGACGCCGAGGGTGCCGTCGAAGAAACCATGCTCGAACCCGGCGAAGACACCGTCGAGATCACCCAAGACGACGCCCCGCCGCCCGAGACCATCGGCGGCGAGAGCGATCAGTTCGAAGGCAACGGGGCCGAGGAAGCCAGCCGCCGCCGTTCCTCGCGCATGCTGCGCAGCTACCGCATTCAGGAAGTCATCCGCCGCCGCCAGATCCTGCTGATCCAGGTCGTCAAGGAAGAACGCGGCACCAAGGGCGCAGCACTCACCACCTACATCTCCCTCGCCGGCCGCTATTGCGTGTTGATGCCGAACTCGCCCCGCGGCGGCGGCATCTCCCGCAAAATCACCTCAGCCTCCGATCGCAAGCGCCTGAAGGAAATCACCGCCGAGATGGAGATCCCGAAAGGGATGGGCCTCATCGTGCGCACCGCCGGGGCCGCAAGGCCGAAGCCCGAGATCAAGCGGGACTGCGAATATTTGATGCGCCTGTGGGACGATATCCGCGACCACACCATGGCCTCCATGGCCC
Organism: uncultured Rhodospirillales bacterium; assembly: GCA_903823665.1. Lineage (GTDB taxonomy): Bacteria > Pseudomonadota > Alphaproteobacteria > Acetobacterales > Acetobacteraceae > CAIQQQ01. Next base: position 27,902 of record CAIJTR010000102.1, on the reverse strand, counting down.
CGGCGCTGATCTACGAGGAAGCCTCCCTCATCAAGCGCTCCATCCGCGACGTGTATTCGCGTGATGTGGACGAGATCATCGTCGATGGCGAAGCCGGCTGGAAGCAGGCGCACGACTTCATGCGCATGCTCATGCCAAGCCACGCCAAAAAGGTGCAGCTCTGGCGTCCGCAGGGCATCCAAACGCCACTGTTTGCCAAATATCAGGTCGATCTCCAGCTCGACGCCATGCTCGCCCCCACGGTGCAGCTGAAATCCGGCGGCTATCTCGTCATCAACCAGACCGAGGCGCTGGTTGCCGTCGACGTCAACTCCGGCCGCTCCACCCGTGAGCGCGGCATTGAGGAGACGGCGCTCAAAACCAACCTCGAAGCCGCCGACGAGCTCGCCCGCCAGCTCCGCCTGCGCGATCTTGCTGGCCTGATCGTCATCGACTTCATCGACATGGAGGCCCGCAAGGCCAACGCCATGGTCGAACGCCGGATGAAGGACGCGCTGAAGAACGACCGCGCCCGCATCCAGCTTGGTGCCATCAGCCATTTCGGCCTGATGGAAATGAGCCGCCAGCGCCTGCGCCCGAGCCTGGCCGAAACCAGCTTCGTCACCTGCCCGCATTGCAACGGCCTTGGCCACGTCCGCTCCGTTGAATCCTCGGCCATCCACGTGCTGCGCGCGGTGGAGGAGGAGGGCAGCAAGCTGCGCGCCGCCGCCATCCTCGTCTACGCCGCAAGCCCGGTCGTGATGTACATCCTCAACAACAAGCGTGACCGTCTCACCGAGATCGAGGCGCGCTATGCCATGCGCATCAGCTTCGCCAGCGACGACACGCTGCTGCCGCCCGCCGTGCGCATCGACCGTCTGCGCGCCCAGGTGGCCGATGCCGAACGCCTGCTCGCCGCAGCCCCGGTCGCCGTCGCCCCCGTGGTCGAAACCGATGACGAGGACGAAGACGAAGCCGATCTGGTGTTCGACGAGAACAACGAGCCGCAGGCCGCCCGTCCGGCCCAGAACCCAGGCCAGAACCAGAACCAGCCACGTCCGCAGCAGGCCCGCGCGGCCGATGCCCCAACCGAGCCCGGCACCGCTGAGGGCGAACAGCGCAAGCGCCGCAAGCGTCGTCGCCGTGGCGGCCGGCGTGAAGGCCCGCCCGTGGCAGGCGATCAGGCTGCCGCCGCCGGTGAGCAGCAGGAAGGCGATGACGAGTTCGAAGACAGCGTCACCACCGAGACAGATGGCGAACTGACCGCGCTGGCTCACGACGACGAAGCCGCCAGCACTGGCGGCGAGATCCCCGCCGGTGCCGCACCGGAGCTGGACGAGAATGGCGAGCCCAAGGCCCGCCGCCGTGGCCGCCGTGGCGGTCGTCGTCGGCGCCGCCCGGATGGCAGCGAGATCATGGAAGAGGGCGGCACCGAGGCCGCAGCCCCCGCCCAGCCCGCACCGATGCAGCAGCACACCGGCTATGTCGGCCCAACGCCCGCTGATCCGTTCAACAACACGTTCGATATCTTCGACATCCTCGAACAAGCCGAAGAAGCCGCAGCGCAGGCCCCAGCGCCAGCACCAGCACCAGCCCCAGCCCCGGCCCCAGCCCCGGTCGTGCGTCACGTGCCCATCCAGGAACACCCACCCGCGGAGCCGGTCGTGGCCGAACCTGTGATGCCCGCTCCCGTGGTGCACGAGCCTGTCCCAGCCGAGCCTGTTGCAGTCGAACACGTTGTGGCCGAGCGTGTGGCAGCTGAGCCCGTCGCCGCAGTTGAAACGGCACCGGAGCCCACGCCAGAGCCCGCACCGAAGCCAGAGGCCCCGCCGGTGAGCACCGAACCGCCCCCACCGCCCAAGCGCGGCTGGTGGCGTCGCTAACCGGCCAGATCACACCAGCGCCAGATCACACCAGCGCCGGCCAAACCAGCGTCGGCCAAACCAGCGCCGGGATGCCCGAATAAGGCATCCCGGCAGCAGCCCCGCAAACCCCGCACTTGATCTGTGCGCCGCCGCTGTTATGGTCCGCCGCCGCGCCAAGGTGACGATGGTTAGGAGAGTTGGCCGAGCGGCTTAAGGCGCACGCTTGGAAAGCGTGTGTGCGTGAAAGCGTACCGTGGGTTCGAATCCCACACTCTCCGCCACCTACCGAATATCGTTAATTAACGCATGAATTCAGTTAGTTACCGAGAGGCTGTGGGCTGAACTTTACCTACAGACTTGACCTACGCGACCATTGAGTGCCTTGTAAGGGACTCAGGCGGGTAGCTCTTGGCCCCTGTGACACAAGGGCCGCTATGACCGCCAAACTCTCGCACATCTACCTGCGCCGCCGCATGTGGGTTGCACGCCTCACTGTGCCCCCCGACGTTCAGGACATTATCGGCAAGACGATCCTCTCTAAGTCCACGAGGGAAACCAGCGAGGCCCGTGCGGGCGTTAAGGCTGACATCATCGTGGCGGGGTGGAAGCGGCAGATTGAGGAGGCCAGGAAGGTTCTTCGTTCGGCACCTGTGGCGGGGCTGGCACAAAACGAGATGGACTATTTGCAGAGGGCCTGGAGGGATCAGGAGTTCGATCTCGTTGAGGATGCCATGCGAGTGCTGCTGCCCGAGGGACTAACAGATGCACAAATGATAAAGGCATGGCGACGGCGGCAAGGGCCTGGATACGATCCGGGAATGCCCTCTTATCTTGACGCAATGGCCGCAGCAGTCCCGGCGATAGACGCTGCGTTAAATCAAATCAGCGAGACTAGAACACCGTTCCTCAAATACAACAAGGAGTGGTCAGCCTCCCTAAATACAACGAAAGGACGACAGAGAGATCAGTATGGGCGTGATCTCGAAGTATTTGATCCAGGCCAGAATGTCTTCCTGGAGGATATCACGCGCCGGTCTGTTCAGAACTGGATAAGCCGAAGGGTTGACCAGGGGGATGCATCAAATACCATTCAGCGTAGGCTGTCTGCGATTAGACGTTACTGGATATGGCTACAAGACCATGACTATCTTGATGCTGAACACAACCCATGGACTGACGCGAAAGTCCCTAAGACGACTTCTGCGGAACCAAGAAAGGCGTTCACCACTGCCCAAATCAATCGACTGTGGCAGGGTGCGTCTGACGATAAGGACCTAGCTGCCTTGATCGCCTTGGCAGCCTACACTGGCGGGCGCATCGGGGAGCTTTGCAGCATCGAAGTGGCCCATGTTGATCAAGAGCAGGGAACCTTACGAGTGGTGGACAGCAAAACCGATGCTGGAAATAGAACCATCCCCGTCCATAAGGACATCCAGCCGCTTTTGGCTAGCCTTGTGAAGGGCGCTCAGTCAGGCCGGTGGCTCATTCACAGCGCGGCGGTCAATCAGTATGGCGAGCGGTCAGTGCCTTTAGGGAAAAGGTTCGGGCGGTTGAAGAAGGCCCAAGGCCATGGCCCCGCACTGGTATTTCATTCAATCCGAAAGACCGTTGCAACCCAGCTTCAGGACGCTGGTTGTCCGGAGCCCATAGCGGCGGATATTATCGGCCATGAGATAAAGACCATGACATATGGCCTCTACTCAACGGGCTCCAGTATAGCCACCCGGCGTGAGTGGCTTGAGAAGGCCGTCATACCGTTGGTGATGACTATTGAGCGCGACGGGGGAGATTAGGGACCCTGAAACGAACAAGCTATTCGGGAAAAGACAGTTTTGGAAATGACAGTTACTGGGTCCTGTAACTGACGACCCAATCAGAGAATATACAGTATAATACATAAGAGTGTCGTTTGAACCTAGGAATTCTCTTAGTGAGTTCTGATTTTTTAAAAAGTCTTCAAATCCAATACCATTAGCCCTTCACTGCGGTATTGCAGTAAGGATGAACCATCTGCCCATTTTCTACGGTCCCGAGCCCTGCTGCCCGCCGAGGTGTTATGTGATCATACGAAACAGATTTCGAGACATCCAACAGACCACCGCAAATCGGGCAGTGGTTCTCTCTTTTGATCGCCTCTCGATAATATATCGTCGATTTTGTATCGTCCGAGAATTCCACAGAACGAGAAGGAACCGTGACATCGTAAATGCGAGCATTGAGAGCGAGGTGACCAATAAGCCCCTGTGGCGTTATGTCTTGTCCATTGTTTGCCGCTGATACCATAAAGTTGAACATATCGCGCATCTTTGGTGTCCGCGCGGGCTTCGCTAGGTTTTGCAATATTACACCAATCAATGATTTATGTTCTAAAAGGAATGATTCGATAGCCTTCCTGGCTTTTGTGAACTTCAGAAACCACGCATCATCGTTATTCCGCAACTTCTCGGCAATAGTTGCAACTAGACCCAAAAATAAAAAGCGGCTGTGTTTCCCTTGTTCGGTAATAAAATATACTGCGGGATGAAGGCCAAGGCTTGCTGGTGAGTTGCCAGTAATTCGATTTGCTATCCTCAGGCCAGCTTCTAAAACTGCGATAGTGTGATCGCCAGTATCATCGTCAGGATAACTTTTAGCATCATCAAATTTTGTAGCTGACGTGCTGTTTGCCACGGTAAGAAAATCAATTAGGACGGCGAGTGCATCTACTGGTGATGATGGACCGGCATGGGGAACGTTCAACGTCTTTAGGGGCTTGGTGATCTGAGGCTCAAATATTATCTCATGAAGTTGGCCCGCCAGAGCCACAACACGTTGCTGATTTTTTTGGCTGAACGATGACCAATAGGCGTGACCTGTGCCACTCCGCACTATTGCACGGGCACCTATTGCTACGGGCTTGTGCCGAGCCTTAATCAGCAGCGTTTCGGTGTCGTCAAGAGGCGTGCCCTGGGTATTGATCGCAAAGAATGAGTCTTCAGCGACCTTAGCAGTCCCCACCACCTGCTGGAGATAGATTGGCCGTGTAAACATTCCACCAGCACGCCTGCTAGCACTGCCCTCGGCCCGTTTACCCACCAGATCATTTAAAGAAGCAAAACTACCAATCTGGCGATTTATCGTATTACGCATCCTATCGCCAATTTTCCTCTGCTCGAGAGGGATTGCTCCTCCATAGAATGCTGAGGAAATTGGGCCCTGACCGTAGTCGTCGGATATCCAAGCGCACAAAGCGCTGAGGCGATGTGCTCCGTCTATAACAAACACATAATTCGTTGAGCGCCATAAGATGATTGCCGGTATGACGTCGCCGTCTATGAAACTGGTAAGTAACCGCAACACCTGGTCCGGTTTCCAATGATTAGTTTCTCGCTGAAAGTCTGGCTTTCGCAACAGACGTCTGATCGGCGCATCCTGAAGCAAATCGGTGATCTTCAACTCGCGAATAATCTCTGGGGCTGACTCCTCCCCCACCTCACGGGCGAAGTCTTCGCGCCGGATCATGGCATCTAGGTTTACGCGCTGCGCCATCAAATGCTCCTGTCAACCAATGCTGAATGTGCCTATCCCCGCTCTGGCGTGTCAGGCCAGAATTGCAGCACTCAATGCCATTATTGGGCGGGGCAAGGGAATGCGGTCAATGCGTTAACGCCACTTGCTCAACACGTGGTCCATTAAGCTAGGGATGCTTGGTTCGACCACTTCTACCCAGATATGGGGCGCATGCGGAGACGGGCCGGGTCCTCTGCAAAACCGGTGGCCGGTCCGGCCAGGGTTCGGAGGGACCCGGAAAGGAAATTGACGGCCCCCTTCGGCTATCTTTCACCACTGCTGAAAGCCCAACAACAACGCAGCTTTAACGGTATTTTTGAAGCAATCCTTTAGGGCCCACCAATCCGCTAGGGACCGCAGACGCAGCCAAAAAGATTTCGAACGAGTTTAAGCCTGCCGAACCAACATTGCCTGGACCGTTTGGCGCGGTCGCAGTCGTAAGACCGGTTCAACCAGCACGAAACTTTTGGGCCCTTTTGTGAGCAAGATGTCAAAATCTTGCCTTTTTGTGGTGCCAAGTTTTGGACGCTGATCCAAGATAAGGAGGGCTAAATGGTTCCCGCCAAGCTCTGCCTGTGAGGCTGCCGGAGGCTGGTTATCCCTGGAGGCCAGCCTCCGACTACTATCCAGGCATTACCTTTTTCAGGTTCATGGTGTGCAATGCGTATTCCATCTTGGCGGAAATCGGGTTTCGTTGCGGGGGTCTCAGTCGTCCTCCTCGTCCTAGCGTCAGGGGTCTGGAAAGTGGCCGAACTGGCCGCCCCCAACCTCACAGAACCGGCAATTGATAAGCTCGTTGAACTCGTTGAAGGCCCCGGTCCCGCGTTCACCAAGAGCACTATGTATATCGCGGTCTACTATGAGAAATCGTCAGACAATAAACCAATTGAAGTCTGGAAGACCTCCATCAGCGGTCGCACGACCTATACGGCAACCCTTGAGGATGTCTCGACGACTGGCAGCAAAGGCATTGCCTCTGGATTCATCCGAGCAGACACCCTCACGCTGGCATATGCATCGAAGGACCCAAAGCGGCCAGGTTACGGAACATTCTTCTTGCGTTCGGTGCATCCGGCGACCGATGACGACGAGGAAATCTGGGCAGGAACCGCTGTGGGCCACGATTGCTTAGACGTCAGCGCAGGCGGGAAGCCGACGATCTGCACGTCTACTACGCTTGTCGCCTGCCCAGCCCTGTTGTCCACGCACCGGATTGTGCCCGACGACCTACAGAAGTTATTTTTCAACAAACCCTGTGTGCCCGCAGATCGTGTTGAATTCCCAGATACTAGACAGGCATCGCGCTGAGCCTGGTCTAGGAGCCAAAGCTCAATGCAGGGGCCAGGGTTCAGGAAAACCCTGGGCCCGCCCCGCTACGGTTCAGAACAAGCGTCTTGCGGAACAAAGCTAGGTCCCGAAACCCCTCCTGGCGTTGGGTGGGATTTTCCGAGCATCACAATCATATTGCTGGTGCTGCGCAGACATCACTTTTAACCATCAGTTGAAAAAGCCGAGACTCCTTCGCGCTTCGTCCTTTATGGGCTTGCCCCAGCGGGACGTCCCAGCGTGCCTGGAATGGCCACTGAAAGCGTCCTTTATGAGTTGGTGTTGACATATCGGACAGATAAGAGTCCAACGTCCAGGCCCTATTCGGACACAAGGACCCTGACCATGATCATTGGATACGCACGGACCAGCACCACTGATCAGCTTGCGGGCCTTGAGGCGCAACAGAGGGACCTGCAAGCCGCAGGGGCTGAGAAGGTATTCAGTGAGCGTGTGTCGAGCCTGGGGGATCGTCCAAGGCTTCAGGAGGCCCTTACATTCCTGCGTGAGGGGGACGTGCTGTGTGTCACCAAGCCGGACAGGCTTGCGAGGTCCACTGCGGACCTTTTGGGCATCCATGCGGACCTTACCAAGCGCGGTGTCGGTTTGTTGATCCTGTCCATGGGCGGTGAACGTCTGGACACTCGAAACCCCACTGCAACCCTGATGCTGACCATCTTGGCCGGTGTCGCCACTTGGGAGCGTGAGATCATGCTGGAGAGGCAGAGGGAGGGTATCGCCAAGGCCAAGGCCGATGGGAAATACCAGGGGCGTAAGGCCACCATCGGGGCCGCTGAGATCGTTGCCTTGAAAGCTGAAGGGTTCGGGCCCGCTGAGATCGCCAAACGCCTGGGTGTGGCCCGTAGCAGCGTCTATCGGGTCCTTGACGCCGAGAGGGCCGCATAGGGACACCAGCAGGGACCTGGGGGTTGGCGGTGGTAGACTGGGACCGCTCGTGCGGGCGCTGGTCTGTCGGGGTCTTGTAGGGCACACCTGACCGGCCTAGGGCTGACGGTGGCACGGTGGCAGTGACTAACCTTCAACCTTCTTGGCCCGCTGTGAGGCACACAGAAAGGGAGTTCCATAGGCTAGGAGTCCTATTCATTCAGGTATAAATTTCGGGCTTAGGAGGCCCACGACCAAGATGGCAAAAGCGTTGAAGGCACGCACACCAACGTTTTCAGGAGCGCAGGCGGTCGACCGGGGAACACGAGGGGCAACACCAAAGAAGTCTTTGAATGTCCGCCCAGGGCCTCTGGCAACCCTCCCTGCCGGTATCCACGAAGTAGCCATAACGGCATTCAAGAGGGACCCTAAATTACAAGCCCGCATGGGCGGAATGGATGACCTGCTAGTCAACCGCTATACGACCGCTATCAAGGCAGGTGCATCTTTCCCTCCGATCACTCTCGCCCGCGTTGATGATGAGGTCCTCTTGGTATCCGGTTGGCATCGCACTGCCGCCTCAGAGCGAGCGGGGCTCGCGACCATCCAGGCGGAAATTGTCGATTGCAAAAGCAATGATCTTGAGTGGCTGGCCTCCAGCAGCAATCTTGATCACGGGAAGCCTGCTAGTAAGGCTGACAAAGTGTTCGCCTTCAACTCGTTCATTAAGGCCCGTCGGCACATCCAGCAGGGGCCACGCGGGCGCTATCTCACCTATGCGGAAATGGCCAAGGACCTGCATGGGATCGCAAGCCCCACGACAATCTGGAACTGGATGAAGAAACACCACCCCAAGATTGCGGTTAAAATTGGCAAGGGAGGGATCGATAATTCCCGCCCGGATACCAGCAGAGACGAGGAGGCAGGTAGCTATCGGGCCGCCATGGCCGCAGTCAGTGCAATCGCAGCGCAGATGAGGGCCGTCACCTCGCTAGAAAGGCGTATGGAGGTCTGCGAGGCCGTGGCCGCACTTGGCAAGGACCTGTGGGATAGCACTGGAGACGAACTTGATAGGCCGCTTTGATCTAAATGGTAGAAAATGGCAGTTTTCTGCTGGGTTCGGGGCGGGGCCATTCAAATTGAACGGTTATGGGGAACAGGTCTACCGTCGCGAGCGCAGTTCCCTGCGGGGTTCCGAACGAATATCGAGCAAATTAGTTTTCAGGCGCAGCCCAAGCATCACTATGCACGGCGGTTCGATTCCAACTTGTCCGCCGCACTGACCATCGACGTTAGGGCGAACACCTGTCTGCCCAACGCCAGCGGATGACGGCATTTCAATGGGCCTTAGAGGCACCCTAAATAGCTCACGCGATGTCTCACTTCACCCACGCACATTACCCACGTTTCGTATTGCTCCAGCGCAGTTTTCTGCTGTTTCAGGGCCTTATGGGCCATCTGGCGGACCCTCCCACACTCTCCGCCAGCCGCAACATTGTGGTCGATCTTCCATCCAGTCACTTTGCTCCTCCACCCGGGCGAAGCACTCCAGTACGCCGCCTGAGGTTGACAGTTTGCGCGATTGCGGTCCGAGATGGCGGGGCCGGTCACATGAACCCGGAACCGCATGCCAGCCTGGAGCCAACCAAAGCGATGATCGATGTTCGCCTCTGCCCGAACGTTGAAGCATTGGGGGCCGCAGTGGCCCGGATCGGGGCTGCTGCAATGACCGCCGCCATCGCCGAACGCGGACATGCAAGCATCATTCTGGCCACCGGCATGAGCCAGTTCGCCACGCTCGAACATCTCGCGGTCACCTCGGGCATCGACTGGTCGCGCGTCACCGCCTTCCACCTCGACGAATATGTCGGCTTGCCCGAGAGCCATCGCGCCAGCTTCCGTCGCTATTTGCGCGGCCGCTTCCTGGCAAAACTTCCGCATCAACCGCATTTCGTGCCGGTTGATGGTGACGCCGCAAACACCTCTGCGGAGCTTGCAAGACTAAACGCCGCGATTTCTGGCCATGACATAGATGTCTGCTTCGCCGGTATTGGCGAAAATGCCCATCTGGCCTTCAACGATCCGCCTGCGGATTTCACCACCACTGAGCCATTCCTGGTGGTCGAACTCGATGAGGCCTGCCGCCATCAGCAACTTGGCGAGGGTTGGTTTCCGACGCTGGAGGCGGTGCCGAAGCACGCGATTTCCATGAGCATCCGGCAAATTCTGAAAAGTCGGTTGATCCTTCTGTCCGCGCCCGATGAGCGCAAGGCCCGCGCCGTCAAGGCCACGCTGGAGGGTGCCGTCAGCCCGGATGTTCCAGCTTCTATCCTCCAGCAGCACGGCCACACCATGCTGTTCCTCGACCCTGCTTCGGCCTCGCTGCTGCACCACAAGCCGGCCATGGCGGCATGAATTCAAGCGGTCTGGTCGATCTGCAGGTCAACGGTTTCGCCGGGATCGATTTCAATGCCGGTGCCAGCCTGACCCGGGCGCAGATCGAAATTGCGATGGAAGCGCTGCTGGCAACAGGTGTCACCTGCCTGCTGCCCACGCTCATCACCGCGATGCCCAATCAACTCGCCGAACGTTTTGCGGCTCTGGACGCCGCGATTGCCGACAGCCCGCTGGCAAGTGCGCTTTGCCCTGGCTACCACCTTGAAGGCCCGTTCCTCAGCCCTGAACCTGGCTTTTGCGGTTGCCATCCGCCCGATGCGATGGCACCGCCGGACTACGCGCTGGTGGAGCGCCTGGAACGTGGCCTGTCCCGCCCGATCCTGCTGATCACCATCGCAGCCGAACTGCCCGGTGCCGTGGCGTTCATCCGTGCCGCCCGTGCCGCGGGCAAATTGGTGGCGATCGGCCATTCGGCGGCAGATTTCGACCAAGTTGCCGCAGCCGCAGAAGCCGGTGCCAGTCTCGCCACTCATCTCGGCAACGGCCTGCCGCAGACGCTGCCCAAACTCGCCAACCCCATCTTCGCGCAACTCGCCGAAGACCGGGTCGCGCCAACCTTGATCGCCGACGGCATCCACATTCCGCCGCATGCGCTGAAGGTGCTGATCCGCGCCGCAGCAGGCCGCGCCATGCTGGTGACCGATGCCGTATCGGCCGCCGCCACCGCCCCGGGCCTTTATCCATTTGCCGGCATGACCGTGCAGCGTGAGGATGACGCCAGCGTCCGGCTACCCGGTCAGGTGGGCCTTGCCGGTTCGGCCCTTTGTCTCGATCAAGCCGTGCGCAATCTGGTGCGCTGGAACATCGCAAGCCCCGCCGAGGCCTTGGCAATGGCCAGCGTCCGCCCGGCTGAAATGCTGGCCCCCGTCTTTCGTTCGCACCGTCTGAGTCGTCCGCCCGGCCGGCTGCTGTGGTCTGATGATCTGGTTCTCCGCAGCCTTGATATCGGCCCGATCAGCCGACGCTTCCCGCCTTCCACTGACATTGAGGAGAATCCGCATGCCGCATGATCGTCTTTCGTTGCGCCGCCGTGGCGTGATGGCGGGGTTTGCCGCCGTTGCCACCGGCTCGGCCCCCTTGCTCGCCCGAGCTGCCGCCCTCGCGCTGCCTGCGTCGCCCGTCGCACTCAGCATTCTCGATGTCGGCGGGGCATTGGCGCTGCTGCAATCCGGCTTCCAGGAATACCAGGCCGCCAACCCCAAGCTGGTCTCCCACATTGCCTTCGTGAAGGCGACGGCACCCGAACTCGCCGGCAAGATCAAGGCGCAGCAGGATGCCGGCCGTTCCGACATCGACCTTGTGCTGTCCGGCAGTGACGGCCTCGCCGCCGGCCTTAGTCTCAATCTCTGGCGACGCGTGTTCCCCGATTTTGCTGAAAAATTCCCGAACATCGAGCAGAACTTCGAGCCCGCAGCACTGAACCTGCACCGCGCTCAAGGCGCTGGTTACGGCACTGTGGTGAGCTATTACCCGTCCGGCCCGCTGATCGAATACATGCCGGATCGCGTGAAGCAGGTGCCAACCACCGCTGAGGAACTGCTCGACTGGGCACGCGCTCATCCGAAGCGTTTCATGTATGGCCGACCCAGCAATTCCGGCCCTGGCCGCACCTTCATGATGGGGCTGCCATATCTGCTCGGCGACAAGGATGTCACCGACCCCGTCAATGGCTGGGACAAAACCTGGGCCTATCTGCAGGAAATCGGCAAAACCATCGAATATTACCCGGCGGGCACCGGTGCCACGATGAAGGAACTCGGTGAAGGCTCGCGCGATATCATCGTCAGCACCACCGGCTGGGACATCAATCCGCGTGCCCTCGGCGTGGTGCCGGCGGAGGCCCGCATCGGCACCTTGAAGGGGTTCCATTGGGTGTCCGACGCCTTCTTCATGTGTGTGCCGAAGGGCATTCCGGATGATCGCCTCGCCGTGGTGCTCGACATGATGGCGTTCATGCTGACGCCAAAGATCCAGGCGGAGGCCTATGACGATGGCTATCTCTATCCAGGCCCTGCGGTGCGCAACGTGCCGCTCAGCCTGGCCCCCCAGAAAAGCCAGGATGTGATCAAGGAATTTGGCCGTGCGGAATATGCCGATCTTATCGCCAACAACCCCATCGAATTGCCGCTGAAGCCGGACTCAATGGTAACAGCGTTCAAAATCTGGGACCAGAAGGTCGGCAATAAGAGCTAACTCGCCTTACGACGGTCAACACCAGCGGCGCGCCCATGCCAGCGCTGCCGGTGTTGCTCGACGACAATGGACACCAATGATGCGTAGCTTTGGAGCAGCGATCCTATCCGTCCAATGAGAGGGGGACTTAAAGGGGCAGGTCGCGGCCACGATTATGTGAACTTGAGAAGCAGCAATATTCAACGAACATAATTTGCGCCACCCTGGCATGACCGGCCAGCGCCCGGAGGCCGTCTCTCATAGCGTAACGATATGGTCGCGCGCGTCGTTGTAATGACGCAAAGAAGAAAAAACCTGCTAAGCTGCCACGCTGAGGCCGGCTATAACCAACCTTCTGCACTTTTGTGACGGCACCCTCCGGTCGAGAGAGCAGCACGAAGAACTCGGACGCATTAGCCCCAACAAAAATTTACTAAGTAAAATTGTATTTCTCTGCGAGGTTTACGCACTCCAAAGGCGAGTGCGATTAATTTATGGATCAACACGACAGATCTGGCAACGTTTGGTGTTTCGTCGGAGCATAAGGGATAATGCTGAGCACGTTCAACGCCCCCAGCCGACAGCGGTTTGTTCTCGGGTGGGGTGTCGCTGTTCTGCTCGGGATTATCCTGTTCAGCATCGTGGTCGTCGTTGCACTTCGCCGTGACGCCATCGAAGGCGTCCAGCGGGAAAGTGGCAGACTGGGTATCGTTCTTGCGGAACAGACCACGCGCGCGTTGCAGGCGGCGGATATCGAGCTTGCTGACATGGCAAGCGCAATTGCCAGTCGTCACGTCTCCAGCCCAGCAGACCTGCAACGAGAGTTTGGCTCGAAGGCAGGGTTTGACGAATTGCAGGCCCGCCTTATCAATCTGCCGCAGGTCGAGGCCTTCGTCATCATTGATACGATGGGTCAGGTTGTTAACAGTACACGGTCATGGCCGCCCAAGCCCGTCAACGTGGCTGACCGGGAATACTTCCGCCTTCAACAAGCCAGCAGCGTCAACGCATTGGAGATCTCCACTCCAGTCGAAAGCCGGGCAAGTGGTTCTTTAACGTTTTACATGACGCGCAGGATAAGTGCGCCAGACGGCAGCTTTCTTGGCGTAATGACCGCGTCGATGCGGATCGATTACTTCAAAGAGATTTATCGAGCCTTGGGTTTCGGTCAGGGTTCAAGTATTACATTCGCCCGGCGAGATGGAATAATTCTTATCCGATATCCTCAGGGCTCATCGGTAATCGGACAGAAACTGCCGTCGTCGCGGCTGTTCTACAAGGCAGTGGCAGAAGGCGGTGGATTTTACCAAGGTCCTGCTCAGTTTGACGGCCCAGGGACTAACTTGGTCTCGGTCCATGTGCTTCGGGCCTATCCGCTGGTGATCGACATCGTCACCGCCGAACGCATGGCGCTGACAAAATGGCGGCAGCAGGCCATTCAACTTGCGATCGGCGTCCTTTGCATCTTCGGGACACTGGTGGCCTTGCTGTTCGCCTTCAACCGGCAATTTGTTATGACGGAGAACGCCCAAGCCAGCCTTGCTGAGCAAAGTCATAAAATGGCGACCCAGGCCAAAGTCCTGCAGTCCACCCTCGACAATATGAGCCAGGGTCTTTTCGTGGCGGATCCCACGGGCAGGATCGTGGTTTACAACAATCGGGTGCTTGAGTTGTTGGATTTGCCTGCCGAAATGATGCAAAAGATGCCGTATTTTTCGGAAATCTGGCGCTATCAACACAAGAATGGCGAGTTCGATCATTTGCCAGCGGCCGAACGAGCCACCTTTAACCCTAGTAGTTCGTTACCTTTCGCGCAACTGTATGAACGTGAGCGTCCGGACGGCACCATTTTGGAAGTCCGTAGTACCGCATTGCCAGATGGCGGTGTCGTCAGAACGTTCACAGACATCACCCAGGTCCGCCGCCAAGCCATGCAAATGCGCGAGGCGCAGCGTCTTGAATCAATCGGCCGCCTGGCCGGCGGCATCGCGCATGACTTCAACAATCTTCTTGCCGCCATAAGCCTGAGCGCAGAAATGCTGGCGGAGGACCTTACCAGCCACTCTGAACAACATGAACACGCCAAGGTCATCCTCACGGCTGCCAAAGCGGGCGGTGGCCTCACGCATCGGCTGCTCGCCTATTCCCGTCGGCAAACCCTCACGCCGCAGGCGCTCGACCTTGCCCGCTATCTTCCCGATCAGATTGAACTGATCCGGCGAACGATCGGTGACAATGTTTCCCTTTACACCGACATCGAGCCGGACCTGCCTGCCATTGAGGTGGACCCGTCTCAGGTGGGTGACGCGCTGCTCAATGTTGCCGTCAACGCCCGCGATGCCATGCCCAAGGGCGGCATGCTTTCCATCAGCGCGCATCGTGCCAAGCCGTCATCCGAGCATGAAGGCGATTTCGTCGTGCTCGCCGTGACGGACACGGGCATGGGAATGTCCCCCGAAACCTTGGCCCAGGCCACTGATCCATTCTTCACCACCAAGCCATTCGGCGAGGGCACCGGGCTGGGCCTCAGCATGGTGGATGGCTTCGTGAAACAGTCCGGTGGGTATCTCTCCATCGAGAGTGAGCCCGGCCATGGCACCACCATCGCCATGTGGCTGCCATGCGCATTGGGTGAGGCCGTGGCATTGCCAGAGCCCTCAACGCAGCCGCCTTCGGGCCATGAGCGCCTGCTGGTTGTGGACGACAATGAGGCGGTGCGAAACACCCTGCGCTCCGTTCTCGCAAGCCTTGGCTATGACGTCAGTGAAGCCTCCAGCGGCCCCGAGGCCATGCAGCACCTTAGAACCTCCGGCCCGTTCAGCCTGCTGCTCACGGATGTTGCGATGCCCGATGGCATGTCCGGCACAGACCTCGCGGAACAGGCGCGCTATCTATGCCCCGCAATGCCCGCGCTGCTGATGAGTGGGTTCCCTGACGCAGGCGGCCCCAATACTATCGCACCAAGACTGCAGTTCCTCAGAAAGCCGTTCACCCGGCAAGAACTGGCCGACGCCATTCGCACAGCGCTGGATAACGCGAAAGTGGAAAGCTGATAGAGCCGGTCAGGCGCGCATCGCCTCCTTGCAGATGCGTATTTTCCGTCTGTTGCGCGCAATCTTGGCATTTGACCCTATTTTGTCCACGTCCAAACCGACAGGGGCCAAGATGACAACCACCGTGCCACACAAGGCCACGCTCAAAGACCTTCATGATGCGATGCTTGGCGAGGCTTTCGCGTACCTGAAATACCGGTTGTATTCGGATGCCGCACGGTCGCGGGGGAATGTGAAACTCGCTGATCTGTTCGAAAAAATTGCCAACGTCGAATGGCATGATCATTTCAGCGGTCATGCCAAACTCGCTGGCTTGTCGGGCAGCGATGCTGACAACCTGCGTGACGCCATCGGCGGCGAAGACCACGAAACCACTAGCATGTATCCGGACATGGCGTCGCGGGCCGAGGCTGCTGGTGACAAAGCAGTGGCGGCCCATTTCAGCGAAGTTGGCCGTGATGAAGCCGGGCACCGCGACGCGTTTCGCAAAGCCCTGAAGGAACTCGGCGACCAATAGCCTGCAAGCTTGCACCGATCTGTGTGACATTTCGGTCGATGCCGCTCTCAAATTTGAGTGGGCGACCCAGCTTCGGGACGTTTTGAAAGACCTTCCCTGCACCGATCAAACACTGCCGGCTGTCAGGCAAATCGTGCGACCAACCCGAACAAGAGCGCGGCACACGCGGATCCTGCGGCGCAGTTGATCCCTCGCACCAGCTTTGCCTTGCGGCGGGCGGCCGGGTCGATCTTCGTTTCCCCCCCAACCGGTATTGAATGCATGATTGAAATCCCGCAGGACCAGATGGCCCCCTGACCATTTGGAAGAGCTCTTCAACAGCACATTCCAGAACCAATAGCACCGCGACACACTTCGCAGCCCCTGGCTTCCAGGCTCCCCCCCATCCTGCTACATCGCCCGCATAGCGAAGCGCAGGGGTCCCTATGCAGTACGAACGCCGGTTCAAGTTCCTCATCTGCGCCCCGGCCTTCGATGCCGAGGACCTTGAGGGCCAACGCCTCGCCCAGATCGTGGCCGAAATCGAGAAAATCGGCTTCGGCGTGGTCAAAGCGCGCAAGGCCGATGACGCGGAGCTGGTCATCCGCACCGATGCCGCCATTGGCTGCGTGGTGGTCGATTGGGGCAAGCGTGGGCCGCAAGGCAAAATGGCGGCCCTCATCAGCTTCATCCGCAAGCGCGGACTGGACACGCCCATCATCATCCTCGTCCGCCATCACCGGCTGGAGGATATTCCCGTCGAGGTGCTGCACGAGGCCGATGGCTACGTGTTCCTCGCCGAGGAAACCCCCGAGTTCATTGCCAAGAACCTCGCCTCCCGCCTTCGCCAATACGCCGAGACCCTGCGAACCCCGTTTTTCGGCGCGTTGCTCGATTACAACGAGGAAGGCAATCAGCTCTGGACCTGCCCCGGCCACAATGGCGGCGTCTTCTACGGCCGCTCGCCAGTGGGGCGCATCTTCGTCGAGCATCTCGGTGAGAACGTCTTCCGCGACGACCTCGACAACTCCGTGCTCGATCTCGGCGATCTGCTCATCCACGAAGGCCCGGCACTCGAAGCTCAGAAACAGGCCGCCAAAATCTTCGGGGCGGAGCGCACCTATTTCGTGCTCAACGGTACCTCGTCCTCCAACAAGATCGTGCTCTCCGCCCTGGTCGCTGAGGGCGATCTCGTGCTGTTCGACCGCAACAACCACAAGGCCGCCCATCACGGCGCCTTGCTGATGGCCGGCGGCATTCCGGTGTTCCTGGAAACCGACCGCAACCCGCAGGGCCTGATCGGCCCCATCGACATCGAAGCCCTGGACGAGCAGCGCATCCGCGAGCAGATCCGCAACCACCCGCTGGTGACGGACCCGGAGCTGTGGCAGGCTCGCCGCCCGTTCCGCTGTGCGGTGATCGAGCAATGCACCTATGACGGCACGATCTATTCCGCCCAGATGATCCTGGAGAAGATCGGCCACCTTTGCGACTACATCCTGTTCGACGAAGCCTGGGCCGGGTTCCTCAAATTCCACCCGATCTTCAAAGGAAGGTTTGCGATGGGGCTGGAGGGACTGGACGAAAACTCCCCCGGCATTCTCTGCACCCAAAGCACCCACAAGCAACTCGCAAGCTTCAGCCAGGCCAGCCAGATCCATGTGCGCGACGAGCACATTCGCGGCCAGCAACGCCGCATTGAGCATCGCCGGTTCAACGAAACCTTCCTGATGTACGCGTCCACCTCGCCGTTCTACCCGCTCTTCGCCTCGCTCGATGTGGGTGCGCAGATGATGAAGGGCCGCCAGGGCGAGGTGCTGTGGGACGACACCATCCGCCTCGGCATCGAACTGCGCAAAAAGATGCGCGCCATCCGCGCCGAGTTCGAAGAGCGTGAGACCGACACCGCCCGCCAATGGTTCTTCGACCCCTTCGTGCCGGATCTTGTCGAGCACGAAGGCGAAAAGATCCGTTGGGAGGACGTGCCGACCGACGCGCTTTCCATGGATTCGAAATACTGGGAACTCTCCCCCGGTGCCGGCTGGCACGGCTTCCGCCACGTCGCCCCCGGCTATGCGATGACGGACCCGAACAAGCTCACGCTGCTCACCCCTGGCTTCAACCGCGTCACCGGCCAGTATGAAGACCACGGCGTGCCTGCCCCGGTGCTGGCGCAATATCTGCGCGAAAACCGCATCGTGCCGGAAAAGAACGACCTCAACTCCATCCTCTTCTTGCTCACCCCTGGCGTGGAAAGCAGCAAGGGGGCGACGCTGCTCTCCGCCCTCGTGTTCTTCAAGCGCCTGCATGACGACAACGCCAAACTTGAAGATGCCATACCGGAGTTTGTCCGCAAGCGACCGGAGCGTTACGCCGGAATGCGCCTGCGCGATCTGTGTGCCGAGATGCACAGCTACTATAAGGAAGCCACCACCAGCACGCTGCAACGTCAGCAATTCCGCCGTGGCCACTTCCCCGAAATCGCCATGCCCGCCAACGTCGCCATCCGCCACATGACGCGCAACAATGTGGACTATCTGCCGCTGGACGACATCAAAGGCCGTGTTGCCACCACCATGTTTGTCGTCTACCCGCCGGGCATCGCCACCATCGTCCCCGGTGAGCGGCTGGACGAAGCAGCCCGTCCGATGATCGAATACCTCAAGGTGTTCGAGCGTGGGGCCAATCTGTTTCCCGGCTTTGACAATGAAATCCAGGGCCTGTTCCGCGAGCGCGAGCCCGATGGGTCTATCCGCTTCTACACCTACGTCGTGCGCGACAACGCGCGTTAACACCCACGGCGATTGTCGGCGCGGGCAATCCGGTTCATGCTTCGCTGTAACGAAAAATATTTCTCGGAGAGACGCCCATGACCGGCAAAAAGCTCCTGCTCACCGCCGCCCTCGCCATCGGTCTGATTGCGCCCGCAATGGCCGCAGACCCCATCAAGGTGGCGCTGATCGCCGACAGCACCGGCCCACTCGAAGCCTACGCAAAGCAGACCATCACCGGCTTCCAGCTCGGCCTGGAATACGAAACCCACGGCACCGTGATGGTCGCCGGTCGCAAGATCGAGGTCATCATCAAGGACAGCCAGAACAAGCCGGACGTCGGCCGCAACGCACTCTCTGAAGCGTTCGGTGACGACAACGTCGATCTCGCCGTCGGCGGCACCAATTCCGGCGTGGCACTCGCCATGCTGCCCGTCGCCGCCGAGTTCAAGAAAATCTTGATCGTGGAACCGGCCGTGGCCGACGCCATCACCGGCGACAAATGGAACCGCTACATCTTCCGCACCGGCCGCAACTCCTCGCAGGACGCCATCTCCAACGCCGTGGCCCTCGGCAAGCCCGGCACCGTGATCGCCACGCTGGCACAGGACTACGCCTTCGGCCGTGACGGTGTTGCCGCCTTCCGCAAGGCGCTTGAGGGCACCGGAGCGAAACTCGTCCATGAGGAATATGCCCCGCCCACCACCACCGATTTCACCGCCCCAGCCCAACGCATCTTCGACGCGCTCGGCAAGGAGCAGGGCCACAAGGTGCTGTTTGTCATCTGGGCCGGCGGCAACCCGCTCGCCGCCCTGAAATCGCTGGCCCCAGAGCGTCAGAACATCGACGTCGCCACCGGCGGCAACATTCTGCCCGCCATGGCCGCCTACAAGCAGTTCCCGGGCATGGAAGGGGCCACGTATTACTACTACGCGATCCCGAAGAACCTGGCGAATGACTGGCTGGTGGCTGAGCACACCAAGCGCTTCAACACGCCGCCAGACTTCTTCACCGCCGGTGGCTTCTCGGCCGCCTCCGCAGCAGTCGCGGCTCTGACCAAAACCAACGGTGCCACCGACAGCGAAACATTGATCAAGGCGATGGAGGGCATGTCCTTCGACACGCCAAAGGGCAAGATGCAGTTCCGCGCCGAGGATCATCAGGCGCTGCAATCCATGTATGGCTTCAAGATCACTGTCGATCCGGCACTCGCCTGGGCCGTGCCGACCCTCACACGCGAAATCGGCATCAACGACATGCAGGTGCCGATCCTGAACAAGCGTTGAGGCGGATGCCGATCCTGAATAAGCGTTGAGCTGTCTGCTCGAAACCCGCGACCTCACCATCCGCTTCGGCGGGCAGGTGGCCGTGAATGCGGTCACCTGCGCATTTCAGCCGGGCACCCTCACGGCCATCGTGGGGCCGAACGGCGCGGGCAAGACGACCTATTTCAACCTCATCTCCGGCCAACTCGCCGCCACCTCCGGCAGCGTCTGGTTCGGGGGTGAGAACGTAACCGGCCTCGGCGTGCATCAGCGAGCGCGGCGCGGGATCGGTCGCGCGTTCCAGCTGACCAATCTGTTCCCGCATCTCAGCGTGCTCGAAAACGTCCGCCTCGCCGTGCAGGCGCGCAGCAGGGCAGGGGTCGATCTGTTCAGTATGGCCACCTCGCATCGCAACCTCATTGAGCAGGCCATGGCCTATCTCGAACGCGTGGCCCTAGCCGCCAAATCGCATCTGCCTGCCGCGGCCCTCTCACACGGCGACCAACGCAAACTCGAAGTGGCGCTGATGCTGGCGTTGGAGCCGGACATCTTCATGTTTGACGAACCCACGGCGGGCATGAGCGTCGATGAAGTGCCGGTGTTGCTCGACCTCATCGAAGCCATCAAACGCCAGGGCGACAAAACCATTTTGCTCGTGGAACACAAAATGGACGTTGTGCGCAGGCTCGCCGACCGCATCATCGTCCTGCACAACGGCACCCTCGTGGCCGATGGCGACCCGGCCGAAGTGGTGGCGCTTCCCGTCGTGCAAGAAGCCTATCTGGGCGTGCGCCGATGACCGAGGCGCTGCTCACGCTCGAAGCCATCGCCACCGATATCGGGGCCTACCACATCCTGCACGGCGTCGATCTCGTCGTGCCGCGCGGTGAAGTTACCATGCTCCTCGGCCGCAACGGTGCTGGCAAAACCACCAGCCTGCGCAGCATCATGGGGCTCTGGCCACCACATCACGGCACCATCCGTTTCGACGGCCAAGCGATCGAGCGCCTCGCCACCCCAGAAATCGCCCGCCTCGGCATCGCCTATGTGCCGGAGAATATGGGCATCTTCACGCAGCTGACCGTGCAGGAAAATCTGAAACTCGCAGCCCACAGCGCACGCTTTGACGAGGCACGGCTGGACGACGTGTTCCGCTTCTTTCCCATCCTCAAAACAAAATGGACCGACCGTGCAGGCCTGATGTCCGGCGGGCAAAAGCAAATGCTCGCCGTCGCCCGCGCCATTGTGGAGGAACGCCGCCTGCTCATCGTCGATGAACCCACCAAGGGCCTTGCCCCCGCCGTCATCGACCAACTGATCGAATGCTTTCTGGAGCTGAAGGCCCGCGCCACCACCATCCTGCTCGTCGAACAGAACTTCCACATGGCCTGTTCGGTCGGGGACAGCGTGGCGGTGATGGACAATGGCCGCATCATCCACAGCGGCAGCATGGCAACGCTCGCAGCCGATGCCGACCTGCAAACCCACCTGCTCGGCCTCAGTCTCGCGAGCCACCAATGAAGCCGAAAACCGACTGGCTCCCCCGCCTGCTGCTCCCAGCCCTGATGCTCGCAGCCCTCCCCTTCATGCCCGGCCCGATCTGGCTGACGTTGACGGTCGCCGGGGCCGCCATGGGCATGATGCTGTTCCTGATGGCATCCGGGCTCACGCTCATCTTCGGCCTGATGGACGTCATCACCTTCGCGCATGGTGCCTTCATCAGCCTGGGTGCCTACACCGCCACCACCGTCGTCGCAGCCCTGCCGAACCTGCAACAAAACGGCACATGGCCAGCCGCCCTCGCACTCGTCGCATTGGCGCTGATGGCCGCGATTATCCTGTGCGGTGCCGTCGGCTTCGTGTTCGAGCGCATCATCATCCGTAGGGTCTATGGCTCACATCTGAGGCAAATCCTCATCACCGTCGGCGGCCTGATCGTGCTGCAGGAATTGCTGGTGGCGGTCTGGGGGGCCAACCCCATCCCCGTCGCCAAACCACTCGCCCTGCAAGGCAGCGTGGCGTTCCTCGGGGCCTCCATCGAAATTTACCGCCTCGCCGCCGTGGGCCTCGGCCTCGCGGTGTTCGCGCTGCTGCAACTCGTGCTCACCCGCACAAGGCTGGGCCTGATGGTCCGGGCAGGCGTTGAGAACCTCGAAATGGTCGAGGCTCTCGGCTTCCGCGTGCGCCGCCTGTTTGTCGCCGTCTTCGTCACCGGCTGCTCGTTGGCGGGCGTCGGTGGCGTGATGTGGGGGCTGTATCAGGGCCTCGTCACCGCCTCCCTCGGGCCGGAGATGATGATCCTGGTGTTCATCATTCTCATCATGGGCGGCATGGGCTCGATCGGGGGAGCCTTCGTCGCCAGCGTGCTGGTGGGGCTGGTCACCAACTACACCGGCTACCTCGCCCCCCGCCTGTCGCTCGGCTCGACCATTCTGCTGATGACGCTTATCCTGCTCTGGCGTCCGCGCGGCCTGTTCCCGTTGGCGAAGTCATGAGCCCGCTGGAGTGTGCATGAAATCATGAGCCCGCTCGACCACATCCTGTCCGGTGACCGCCCACGCAGCCGTATCCTCGCCCTCCTGCTGATCGCAGCCTTCGTGGCCCTCGCCTTTGCCCCGTTCCTGTTTCCCGGCACCAAGGCGCTGGGTGTTGCGTCACGCATCTGCATCTTCATCGTGCTGGCCGCGAGCTATGACATCGTGCTCGGCTACACCGGCATCGTGTCCTTCGCGCACGCCATGTTTTTCGGCATCGGCGCCTACGGTGTGGCGATTGCGCTGAACTGGGACACCAGCTGGGGTGCCATCGCCCTCGGTCTCCTCGTTGCCATCATTGTCTCCACTCTGCTCGCCGCCGCCATCGGGCTGCTGAGCCTGAGACTGCGTGCGCTGTTCTTCTCGATGGTCACGCTCGCCTTCGCCAGCTTCGCCCTCATCCTTGCCTCGCAACTGCGCGATATCACCGGCGGAGAGGACGGGCTCACGTTCTCCGTCCCGCATCTGCTCACCCCCGCCTTCCGCCTGCTCTCCCAGCCATTCCTCGGCGTTCGCATCGACGGTCGCGTCGTCACCTACTACCTCGTGTTCACCACCGCCACGCTGCTGTTCCTGCTCATGCTGCGCATCGTGAACTCCCCCTTCGGCCGCGTGCTGCAGGCCATCCGCGAGAACGAGTTCCGGGCGGAGGCGCTGGGTTACTCCATCCTGCTCCACCGCACCCTCGCCGGCGTGATCGGTGCCGTGATGGCGACACTCGCCGGCGGCATGCTGGCCCTGGTGCTGCGCTACAACGGCCCCGCCGCCTCCATGTCGTTCGAGATCATGGTGGACGGCATTTTGCTGATGACCGTCATCGGCGGCATGGGCACGCTGTATGGCCCCATGCTTGGTGCGGTGCTGATCGTGCTGGCGCAATATGAGTTGCAGCCTGGGCTGGCGGCGCTGTCTGCGTTGGTGCAAAACGTGCCGGTGCTGCCCCGCCTTATCAACCCGGATCGCTGGCTGCTCTGGCTCGGTGTTCTGTTCGTCGTGATCGTCTACTTCTTCCCCAACGGGCTCGTCGGCCGGCTGCGCAAGCGGGGCTGAACGGCCCTGAACAGGACCACAGCCATGACCACCGACCAGAAGCTTCCCATTCTCGCAACCCATAGCGGCAAATTCCATTGTGACGAGGTGTTCGCCTACGCGGCCCTCCGCCTCGCCCTTGGCCTGCACGAAGCCGGGCGGGATCACGTTTTGCTGCGCACCCGCAAGCCGGAGCTGATCGACAGTGCGGATGTCGTCTGGGACGTTGGTTTTACCTTCGATGCCGCAGCCCAACGCTTCGATCATCACCAGCGCGGCGCGCCGCTTCGTGCGGACGGCACGCCCTACTCCTCCGCCGGGCTGATCTGGCAGGCCTATGGCGAGCGCACGGTGGCCGCCCTCTTGCAACCACAAGACGTCGCCTTCGTCACTCGCATCGCCACTGAGATAGATGAGACGGTGGTACGCCGGATTGACGAACTCGATAACGGTGTGGCCACCGACGGCCCGCTTCAGCGTGACACGCTCGGCCTCGCCTCCCTGATTGGTGACTTTAACCCGCCATGGGACGACCCGGCCGCCAACGGGTTGGACGCCGGTGACGCTGCGTTCCAACGCGCGGCCGACTTCGCACTTGGCATCATCGGCCGCCGGGTGAACGAGGCGCGAGCCAAACGCGCCGCTGAGGCCTTCGTGCTCGCAGCGCATGCTGCCGCTGAGGACCCGCGCATTCTGCTGCTGGAACGCGGCATGCCCTGGAAGAACGTCGTGTTCTCCAAAGCGCTGCCGGTGCTGTTCACCGTCTCCCCGTCGTCCAACGGCAATTGGATGCTGGACACGGTCCCCGTTGAACCCGGCTCGTTCGAGCCCAAGCTCTCCCTGCCTGAAGCCTGGGCAGGATTGCCGGCGGACGAACTCGCCATCGCCACGGGCGTGCCGGACGCCGTGTTCGTCCATCTCCGCCGTTTCGTTGGGTCAGCCAAGTCACGCGAAGGGGCACTGACCATGGCTCGCAAGGCGCTTTAAGGCCATCACCGCGCGCCGCCCCTTTCCAACCCGCCCGCAATCGGGTTCATTTG
Organism: uncultured Rhodospirillales bacterium; assembly: GCA_903823665.1. GTDB lineage: Bacteria > Pseudomonadota > Alphaproteobacteria > Acetobacterales > Acetobacteraceae > CAIQQQ01. Next base: position 3,481 of record CAIJTR010000102.1, on the reverse strand, counting down.
CAGGCCTGCCATCAATGGGAGCTCAAAATATGTCCAAAACGAAGGTGGCGCTGCTCGGCGCCTTGGCGCTGGGGGCGTTCATGGCCACCGCGCAAGCGAAAACGCTGGTCTATTGCGCCGAGGGTTCGCCCGAGAACTTCAACCCGATGATCAACACCACCGGCACCACGTTCAACGCCAACCGCCCGATCTACAATCGCCTGGTTGAGTTCAAGCCCGGCACCACCGAAGTGGGCGAGGGCCTGGCCGAGAAGTGGGACGTGAGCGCGGACGGCAAAACCTTCACCTTCCACCTTCGCCACAACGGCAAATGGCAATCCAACGCCAACTTCAAGCCAACCCGCGGCTTCAACGCCGATGACGTGATCTTCAGCTTCGAGCGCCAGTGGAAGGACAGCAATCCGTACCACAAGGTTACCGGCGGCGGTTACGACTACTTCAACGACATGAGCATGCCCGACCTGCTCGACAGCATCACCAAGGTGGACGACTACACCGTCAAATTCGTGCTGAAGAAGCCGCAGGCTCCGTTCCTCGCCAACCTTGCGATGGACTTCGCCACCATCCAGTCGAAGGAATACGCCGACGCGCTGACCAAACTCGGCAAGCCTGAGCTGATCGACCAGGACCCGATCGGCACCGGCCCGTTCGAGCTCGTGCAATACGTGCGTGACGCCACGATCCGCTACAAGCGTTTCGATGGCTATTGGGGTGCGAAGCCAAAGCTCGACGTGCTCGTCTACTCCATCAACAAGGACCCCGCCGTCCGTCTGGCCAAGCTGCGCGCCGGTGAGTGCCAGATCTCGTTCGGCCCGCTTCCGGCTGACCTTCCCACCATCAAGGCAGACAAGAACCTCGTTCTCGCAAGCCAGCCCGGCCTGAACATCGGCTACCTCGCCTTCAACAACCTCAAGGCCCCGTTCACCGACGTTCGTGTGCGCCGCGCCATCAACATGGCCATCGACAAGAAGGCGATCCTCGACGCGGTTTATCAGGGCTCCGGCCTGCCCGCGAAGAACCTGATCCCGCCGACCATGTGGAGCTACAACAACAAGGTCGAGGACTTTAAGTTCGACCCTGCCGCCGCCAAGAAGCTGCTGGCTGAAGCGGGCTTCCCGGATGGGTTTGAGACCGACATCTGGGCCATGCCGGTGCAGCGCCCGTACAACCCCGACGCCAAGCGCATTGGTGAGCTGATGCAGGCCGATCTCGCCAAGGTTGGCATCAAGACCAAGATCGTCTCCTACGAGTGGGGCGAATACCGCAAACGTGTGCAGAACGGTGAGGCCGGCATGGCTGAGCTGGGCTGGACCGGTGACAATGGGGACCCGGACAACTTCTTCGTGCCGCTCGCCGGCTGTGCAGCCGCCCGCATCGGTGGTGGCTCGGCGTCGAAGTGGTGCAACAAGGACTTCCAGGCCCTCGTGGACAAGGCAGCCGAAACCACCAATCAAGCCGAGCGCACCAAGCTCTATGAGCAGGCGCAGGTCATCATGCACGATCAGGCTCCGTTCTTCCTGATCGCACACTCAGTGGTGTTCGTGCCGATGTCCGCCAAGGTCACCGGCTTCAAGATGAGCCCGCTTGGATCGTTCGAGTTCAACAACGTTGATCTGAAATAACGCTTTGCTGCGCTTTCTCCTGCGTCGGGTGACGCTGATCATACCTACGTTCTTCGGCGTCACCCTCGCAGCGTTCCTGTTGATCCATGCCGTGCCCGGCGACCCGATTGAAGTTCGGGTTGGCGAGCACGGCATCGCTCCTGAGCGCTTGGCCCAACTGCGCCACGAGTTCGGGCTAGATCAGCCGCTGTGGAAACAGTTCCTCGACTATGAAGGCCAGTTGGCCACCGGCCATCTCGGCAGCTCCACCGTCACCCATCAGGCGGTATGGGATGAGTTCCTCACCCTGTTCCCCGCCACCATCGAACTTGCCGGGTGCGCGATGATTTTCGCCCTCATCCTCGGCCTGCCGCTCGGTGTGATCGCCGCCGTCCGTCGCGGCACCGCGTTCGATTACGGGCTGATGGGAATTTCAGTCACCGGGGCCTCCATGCCGATTTTCTGGTGGGGCCTGATGGTGATTCTGATCTTCTCGGTCACCCTTGGCTGGACCCCCGTCGCGGGCCGCGTCAGTGACATGTTCTACGTCGTGCCGTGGTCCGGCTTCATGCTGATCGACTCTTGGTATTCCGATGACGAGGGCGCGGTGCTCAGCGCCGTCTCGCATCTCATCCTGCCCACAATCGTGCTCGGCACCATCCCGCTCGCCACCATTGCCCGCATGACGCGCTCTGCCATGCTGGAGGTGCTGGGCGAGGACTTCATCCGCACCGCCCGCGCCAAGGGCCTGTCGCCCAATCGCGTCATCATCGTCCACGCGCTCCGCAACGCACTCATTCCCGTCGTCACCGTCGTGGGCCTGCAGGTCGGATCGCTGCTCAGCGGTGCCATCCTGACCGAGACGATTTTCGCCTGGCCCGGCGTTGGCCACTGGCTCGTCGAAGCCATCCAGCGACGAGACTATCCCGTGCTGCAGGGCGGCTCCCTCCTCATCGCCTCCCTCGTCATGGCGGTGAACCTCGGCGTGGACGTCACTTACGGCTTCCTCAACCCACGGATCCGCAGCTGATGCGCGCGTTCTGGCGAGGCTATTCAGAAAACCGTGGTGCCGTGGTGGGCCTCGCCCTCCTGGTGGTGCTCGTCATCGTCGCCGTGTTTGCCGATGCGGCGGCACCCTACTCACCCATCGAGCAATACCGCGACTTCTTCCTCACTCCGCCGGTCTGGCAGGATGGCGGCAGCTGGGCCTTCCCGCTCGGCACGGACGACGTGGGCCGAGACATCCTCTCCCGCCTCATTCACGGCGCGCGCCTGTCCATCCTGATCGGCTTGATGGTCGTCGCCCTCTCGCTCACCACCGGCACCGTGCTCGGCCTCACGGCAGCGTTCGCCGGCGGCATTGTCGATATCATTATCATGCGACTGATGGACGTGGTGCTGGTGTTCCCCGGCCTGTTGCTTGCCATCGTCATTGTGGCGATCCTCGGCCCAGGCCTGTTCAACGCCATGATCGCCGTCTCGATCGTCACACTCCCCAGCTACACCCGCCTCGTCCGCGCCTCCGCCCTGTCGGAACTTGCCCGAGACTACGTCACCGCCACCCGCAGCGCGGGCGCCAGCACGGCGAGGCTGATGTTCAGCACCGTGCTGCCGAACTGCGCCGCCCCGCTCATCGTGCAGGCCTCGCTCGGCTTCTCCACCGCCATTCTGGACGCCGCTGGTCTTGGCTTCCTCGGCCTCGGAGCCCAACCGCCCACGCCGGAATGGGGAACCATGCTGGCTGGCGCATTGCAATATTATCAGCGGGCATGGTGGGTGCTGACCTTCCCCGGCCTTTCCATCCTGCTCACCGTGCTCGCCTTCAATCTGTTCGGGGACGGCCTGCGCGATGCGCTCGACCCGAAGCTGAAACGCTGATG
>CAIJTR010000101.1 GCA_903823665.1 uncultured Rhodospirillales bacterium | reverse complement strand
TCGCCTTGCCCAAGCAGAAGGGCCGCATCTTCTCCCATTGCGCGTCCGTCAAGCTGAACCGATCCATGCCAAACTCCTTTCAGAGCTTGAATCACAGACGCCGTGATCAAGGGAATCCCCTAATTCTCAACAGACCCTAGACGCCTTGGCAAAATCCAGCGGCGAAACGCGTTGCGGCACGATTGCGCTGATGACTTTGAAGCACGCGTCAGGACAGGTATGGCGGCCGTGATCCGTTAAGATCAGGGCCGCCATCGAACATCTCCGCTTACCAGCCGCCGCCGCCGCCCTCGTCACCCTGGCGCAGGCCGCCTGGTGTTTCGGCTGGACGGTGGGTTGGGACGATAGACCCGAACAGCGTGCTCGCCTCAGACGCAGGCGTGGTTGAGGTTTGTGGATATTCGGATTTGGCGTAACCCAGGACGGTGCAAAACCCGGTTGAGTTTTGCAGCAGCTTGATCACGTCCGAGGCGAGCTGGCGGGCGGCCGTTGTGTCGGAGGCGAAGTTGAGGCCTGCGATCTCTCGATTGGCGGCAATGCTGGCGGCCAGGGCCATTGCGTCATCGTGCAATGAGGGGCTGATGACGCTGAGGCACTCGGCGATCAGGAAGGCCTCGGTTGCGTGGCCGCCGGGATAGCTTGGGCTTTGCGGCATCGGCAAGGGCCCGGCCAAATCCGGTGAGATTTGCTGGGGGCGGGGCCGGCGGATGACACGCTTGTAGTGCATCGACACCATCCGTCCGATCAGCTCCACGGCGTAGACGAGTTGCCACGTCTCCGGCTTGTCGGTGGGTGTGCCGAGCAGGCTGCTCCAAGCGGGCAAGGTGCTGCCGGCCTGTGCCGCGATGTCAGCGGCGGCGGCGTCGCGGGATGCGGATTTGCTGACGAGGTCAGCGATTTCAGCGCCCAGCGTATGGATGTTTGGAGTCTGCACGGCCAAGTGGCCTTGCCAGTTGATGAGAGTAAAATCCGCCAGGAAGGCATAAGCTTTTGCCGCAGGATCCCAGCTGCCTGGCGGGAACAAGGGGGCTGGAGGATTGGCCGGATTTGAGGGCGGGGGTGTATCGGGCAAGACTTGGTTCTTCCTTGTTGTGAAATGGTGGGAGACGCGGGGTTAGGGGTTACAACCTGCCGCCAACAATCGATCCGCATAGAGATTACGGCGCGCCTCTTCACGGTAGGGGTGCGTCTCGCGGATTGAGCTAACGCTGAGATTGGGATGATCGGCGAGCACGGCGCACATCAACGCCTTTGCTTCATCCACGCGATCGAGGGCCACAAGGCTGGCGACGGCATAAAGCCGGTCCGTGCCCGGGCGCGGCAGGCCAGACTGGGAGCGGTTCACCCACGTGATTGCCGCCTCATGATCATCGAGCGTGTAATATGCCACCGCCATGATCATGTGGACCTGATAGATCAGCGGGTCGAGCGGGGCCAATTGCAGAGCACGTTCGGCATGACGGATGGCAGCGGCACCGTCTCCCATCCAGGCCAGCACCACGCTGCTGAGTTTCCAGGCCGTGAGATGGCTTGGCCCGCTGTCCAATGCGCGGTCGAGAAAGACCCGGGCACCCTCGAAATCGCGGTGATAAAATGCGCGGGCGTGACCGAGCCTGGCCAACGCCGCCGTGTTGCTGCTGTCCAGTGCGATGGCCTTGCGGGCATGCTCCTCCAGATCCGCTCGGTCGCGCAGACGGTCTTCGCTCCAGCGCTGGGCGAGCCGAATGCTGCACAAATCGGCGGCCATGGCGAAGGCTGGGGCGCAGCCTGGATCGTGGGCGATCACCCGGCCGACGAGTACTTGTGCCTCTGCGACCGCCGTTTGCTTCAGCGACGTCATCAGTAGGCGGGCTTGCAACAGCAGTTGATGATCGGAGAAATCCGTTACCGGAACATGGTGCAGGCGGCGCAACTCCTGCTCACGCAGCTTCGGCACGAGGGTGTTCACGATCAACGCCACGACGGGCACTGAGGCGCGTGGTGCTTCGCCTTCGGCCACGTCGAAATTATGTGACCAACTTGCGGTGCCGGTGATGCAATCGGCCAGTTCGACGATAACCCTGGTTCCCGAAGCGCTACTGCGCACAGCACCGGACAGCACGTAGCCGGCCCCGAGTTCGCGCCCGGCCTGCATCATGTCTGCACAGCGTTGTTGAGCCGCTAGGGTGGAGGTGCGCGAGATCACCACCAGTTCGCGCAAGGAGGCGAGCATGCTGACGATGTCTTCAGCCAAGCCCTCGGCAAAATCGTCTAACTGTGGATTGCGCACCTGAAACGGCATCACCGCCAGTGCGGGTGGGCCGGAGGGGTGGGAGGGCATCAGGACTGGAGATGGGCGAGCCGTGGCGGGGGGATTGTTGGTCAGAAGCTCCAACGGGCCGGTGAAGCGATAGCCGCGCTTGGGCATCGTTTCGATCCATTCCTTCCCGCCCGGAGCCTGCGCCAGCACGCGGCGAAGCTGCGACATTTGGGTGGGAAGGTTGCTGTCCTCCACGATCAGGCCGTGCCATCCCGCTTCCAGCAACTCATCATGGCTGACAATCTCGCCGCGGCTTTCGACCAGACGGATCAGCAACGCCACGGCACGCCTGCCAAGCGGCATCGGCTCTGAGTCGTGCAGCAACAACTCGCCGCGCCGGTCGAGTAAGAACGGGCCGATCGCGCAAAGCTGCCACTCACGTGTGCGTTGCAAGACGGGCCTCGCGTTGATCATGTCATCACCAAACAGACCGTCCTGCGCAGTGTTCTGAATTTCCTTAACTATTAAAAACGAACTGGCGGGCCAGTGTCCATCTTCGGGTTCCAACGACACGTTGCTGTGACGATTAAAGCCGCAGCCGAGTGCGTGTGCCGCGCCACTAGAGCACGTTTCGACCAGATGGAATCATCTGGTCGAAAGTTCGTGCTCTAGAAACATATGACCCTAGAGCACCTTAGCGCGCTTCATAATTTTTTCAGAACGGCTTCAAGACTTTCAAGCCCCGCATTCGCCAGCTTGCCCGTGTCGCAACCGATACCGGAGCAACTTTGATGCACAACCCATCCAACGACCGCAATGACGACGCTTTTCCGGCAAATCGCACGGGCGCAAGCCTGCCACGCGCTGCATTCGCAAAGTCCGATGTCTCGACAACCCGCCTCGCCGTGATCCTGCTGGTGCCCGTCGCTTTGATGGTCTGCCTGCTGCTCGGTGCGGCGCTGACCCACAAGCCGAGTGAGGGTGACGCGGCGACAGCCCAGTTGCAGCAGGTCGCACCATGACGGCGACCAGCGGCCACCTACCAGCTGTTTGGCGGCGACTGTGGCGGAAAGTGCTTGAGATCCGCGATCCCCCAGACCCCGCAGCGCTCGGGCCGGAACAATTCAAGGAAATCATCGTTCTGCGCCAACGCGATTTAGGAACCAGTGAAAAACGTCCATCTCATCAGGAGCACTACAAATGACCTGTGTTGAACTTCAAGCCATCGCCAGCCGCCCTGACAGCGATGCCCAACGCCTCGCCAAGATGCTTTCAGAAGCGTCCCCAAGCCGGACCCGCGGCTTTGCCATTGCCATGCATGAGCGCATGTGCGCCCAGGGGGATGAGGCGGGAATGGCGCTTTGGGAAGAGATCATCGCCTGGCTGCGTGATACCGGCTTCTCAAGCGTTTCGCTGGATTGAAGACGGACTGGTGCAGGGGTGCCTACCCTGGCATGCCCCTGCCCCGACCGATTGCACCGGCCCCAAAACGGGCGCGCAGAGCGTCGATAGCTGCCTGGGTTTGCACCTCACGCACACCATCGGGGTTGGCGAGGTCCGGCAGGTCGGCATGCGCCAGGGGGCAGAGCGGGCTGGCACCAATGCCGATGAGGCGGAACGCGGTACCATCCGCCTCGCGTGCGAGCAGCGTGCGAGCGGCGGCGAACAGGCGGTCCGGTAGGCAGGTGGGGGATGGCAGGCGCTGGGCGCGGGTGCGGCTGGCGAAGCTGGTGGTTTTGAGTTTCAGCACCACGCCGCCGGCGGACAGATCACCCTCGCGCAGCCGCCGCGCCAGTTTTTCGCTGAGCGCCCAGAGTGGTTTTTCCATGTCGGCGACGCTGACCAGATCATGCGTGAAGGTGGTCTCCGCGCTGACCGATTTGGTTTCGCGCTCCGGGTCCACGCGGCGATGATCGACGCCGCGGGCGCGGGCACAGAGCGGCGGGCCGTCATCGCCGAACATGCGCCGCGCCTCGCGGTCGTCGAGCGCCTGGAGATGGCCGAGTTTGGTGATGCCTCGGGCCAGCAGTTTGCGTTCGAGGGCAGGGCCGATGCCGGGCAGCAGGCGCACCGGCTCGGGCGCGAGCACCGCCGCCGCCTCATCACCAATGACGCAAAAGCCGCGTGGCTTGTCTCGCCCCGCCGCGATCTTGCCCATCAGCCGGTTGGCGGCGAGACCAACGGAGACGGTGACACCCACTTCACTCTCGATGCGTTGTGCCAATCGCGCCAGCATGACAGCGGGCGGGGCTCCGTGCAGGTCGGCGGTGCCGTGCAGATCGAGTACTGCTTCGTCGATGGAGAGCGGTTGGAGAAGCGGCGTCAGTTCGCCCATCAGCGCGCGGATCTGGCGGGACGCTGCGACGTATTTGGCGAAATCCGGCCGGATCACCACCGCGTCCGGACATGCCGCGAGCGCCTTGAACATCGGCATGGCGGAGCGCACGCCATACATGCGCGCGACGTAGCAAGCAGCCGTCACCACGCCGCGCTGGCCGCCGCCGACGATGACGGGCACCGCAGCAAGTTCAGGCCGGTCCCGCTTTTCAACGCTGGCATAGAAGGCGTCACAATCGACATGGCCGATGGCGAGTTCGAACAATTGCCTGTGGCGAACCAGTCTGCGGCTACCGCATTCCGGGCAGGCCGGACCATCTCCGGCTATGTGTCCGCAATCGCGGCACAGACCGGGGAGCGTTACCCCGGAAGCGGCCACAGCCACGCCGCCCCGCGCACACCGGAGCTGTCACCATGCCGGTTCTGCACCACCGGCGTTTCGACGAAATCCGAGAACACGTAGGATTTCAGCAGCTTTGGCAGCTCGACATAAAGGTGTTCCATGTTCGACAGCCCACCACCAAGCACGATCACGTCGGGGTCGAGAATGTTGATGATCACCGACAGACCACGCGCCATGCGATCGGCATGACGGGTGAGGGCGGCGATGGCGGCGAGGTCGCCTGCTTTTGCGCGGGTGGGAAGGCGCGAGGCATCATGCGCGTCCGGCCCGTCACAGTCTCGCGCCAAGGCGGGTCCGGCGATCCAGGTTTCGAGGCAGTTGCGCTTGCCGCACCAGCAGAGCTGGCCGGGCAGTTCCTCCGGCCTCGGCCAGGGCAGCGGGGTGTGGCCCCATTCGCCTGCCACGCGATTGCGGCCCTCGATGATCTTGCCATCCACCACGATACCGCCGCCGCAGCCGGTGCCGACGATGACGCCGAAGACGACGCCGGCCCCCGCCCCTGCCCCATCCGCTGCCTCGCTGAGGGCGAAGCAATTTGCGTCATTGGCGACGCGGACGGGACGGGCCAGCCGCTCGGACAAATCGGCATCCACCCTTTGGCCGTTCAGCGCGATGGAGTTGGCGTTCTTCACCAGACCCGTGATGGGGCTGATGACGCCGGGAATGCCCATCCCCACGCTGCCGCGCCCGCCAAGGGTTTGCTCGATATGGCCGACGAGGCCCGCAATGGCGTCGATTGTTTCGGTGTAGCCGCTGGGCGTGGGCACGCGGTGGCGCAGCAAGGCGCTGCCGTCATGGCCGAGGGCGAAGCCTTCGATCTTGGTGCCGCCGAGGTCGATGCCGATGCGAAAATTGATGGTGCTCATGCGCGCAGTGTGCCCGCATCGGCGGTCTTGCTCAACCGCCGCCTGCCGCGCAGAGTTGTGGGCCAAGGAGACCAGAATGAGCGAGACGATTCTCGACGTCAGGGGCATGAACTGCCCGCTGCCGGTGCTGCGCACCAACAAGGCACTGCGCAGTCTGGAGGCTGGGGCCAGGCTGCGGGTGCTGGCGACGGACCGCGCCGCCGTGGCCGACATGCAGGCGTTCTGCCGCGAGACCGGTCATGCGCTGTTGGCGATGGGTGAGGAGGCGGGGGTGTTCAGCTTCGTCATTCGGAAGAAAGCATCATGACCACCGCGCTGATCACCCATCTGGCGTGCCTGGAGCATGACACCGGGCCGTATCATCCGGAATGTGCGGACCGGCTGCGCGTGGTGTTGGCGGCGCTGGAGGCGGAGGAGTTTCACGCGCTGGTGCGAGAGCAGGCTCCGCTGGCAACCGAGGAGCAGCTGGCGCGTGTGCATCCGGCGGCATTCATCCAGCATATTCTGGCCATTCGCCCTGAGGAAGGCGATTTGGTGCAGTTGGATGCCGATACCTTTATGTCGGCAGGTAGCGCCGAGGCGGCCTTGCGGGCGGCGGGTGCTGCGGTGATGGCGGTGGACGCGGTGATGGAGGGCTGGGCGCGGGTGGCGTTCGCAGCCGTTCGCCCACCCGGGCATCATTGCGAGACATCGCAGGCGATGGGATTCTGCCTGTTCGCCAATGCCGCTGTGGCCGCCCGTCATGCTCAGGCGAAATGGGGTGTGGGCCGCGTTGCGGTGGTGGATTTCGACGTGCATCACGGCAACGGCACGCAGGAGATTTTCCAGCGTGATGCGTCAGTGTTCTACGCCTCATCGCATCAATACCCATGCTACCCCGGCACCGGCGCTGCGAGTGAGACGGGCGTGGGCAATATCGTCAACGTCACCCTGGCACCGGGCACCGGACCCTCTGAATTCCGCGCTGCGTGGCGGGATACGATCATCCCGGCGCTGGACGCCTTCGCACCGGAATTGCTCATCGTCTCCGCAGGGTTTGACGCCCACAAGGCCGATCCGCTGGCGCAGCTGCGGGTGGAGACGGAGGATTTCGTCTGGCTGACTGACGTGCTGATGGGCGTGGCGCACAAGCACTGCAAAGGTCGTCTCGTCTCGTTGCTGGAGGGCGGCTACGACCTGCATGCCCTTGCCGCCAGTGTGGCCGCCCATGTGCGCACCCTGATGGCCGCCTGAGCGGGGCCGCCATTAAAGGGTTGGCGTGGCGGGCGACCTGCATTACCACCGGCACCCTCGCCATCGTTGGAGCCCCGGCATGACCGCCGATATCGCCGCAATGTCCTTCGAGGACGCCCTCGCCGAGTTGGAGCGCATCGTCAAAGGCCTCGAAGGCGGCCAGCAGAAGCTGGAAGACGCCATCGGAGCCTATGAACGCGGTGCCGCCTTGCGGGCGCATTGCGAGGCCAAACTCGCGGAAGCCGATGCACGCGTGCAGGCCATCGTGGCCCATGCCGACGGCACGCTCAGCCTGCGATCGGAGGCCTGACCAATGATGACCGATCCCGTCATCACCACGTTGAACGAGGCGCTGGCTCAGGCCGCTGCAGAGGTTGAGCAGGCGCTGGATGATCTGCTGCCGATGCCGGAAGGCCCGGAATCCCGGCTGGTGGACGCAATGCGCTACGCCGTGCTGGGCGGTGGCAAGCGCATGCGTGCGTTTATGGTAATGGAGACGGCCTCGCTGTTCGGCGTGGATCGCCGTTGCTCGGCGCGCACCGCCGCTGCCGTGGAAATGCTGCACGCCTATTCGCTGGTGCATGACGATCTGCCGGCGATGGACGACGATGATCTGCGCCGGGGCAAGCCGAGCACGCATAAGGCGTTTGACGAGGCCACCGCCATTCTCGCCGGGGATGCGCTGCAGACCCGCGCATTCGAGGTGTTGGCCGAACCGGACACGCATTCCAATGCCGAGGCCCGTTGCGAGCTGATCCGCGCGTTTGCCCATGCCTCCGGTGCCGCCGGCATGGTGGGCGGGCAGATGATCGATATCGTGTCGGAAGGACGTGAGCTCACCGCCGAGCAAATTGGCCGATTGCAGGCGCTGAAAACCGGCCGCCTCATCCAGTTTTCCGCCGAAGCCGGGGCCATTCTGGGCCGCGCCAACCCGATGCAGCGCCATCTGCTGCTGAGCTATGGCCGCGATGTCGGGGCGGCGTTCCAGATCGCGGACGACATTCTGGACGTTGAAGGCACCGCTGAGGATGTCGGCAAGGCCACCGGGAAGGATGCAGCGGCGGGCAAAGCCACGCTGGTTGCCGTGCTCGGGCTGGAGCGCGCCCGCGCGCAGGCGGACGCACTTTCGGCCCAGGCGGCCCACCATCTCGACAGCTTCGGCGAAAAGGCCCAGCATCTGCGGTCACTTGCCGCCCTTGTTGTCGCCAGAAAGAGCTAAAATCCTGCCATGAACGCCCCCATTGACCGCGCCCGTCCAAAGACGCCCACTCTGGACCGGGTCCGTTATCCTGCCGACATGCGCAATTTCTCCGCCGAGCAGCTGCGCGATTTGGCCGATGAGTTGCGGGCGGAGACCATCGATGCCGTCTCCACCAGTGGCGGGCATTTGGGGGCCTCGCTCGGTGTGGTCGAGCTGACCGTCGCACTTCATGCCGTGTTCGACACGCCGCATGACCGGCTGATCTGGGATGTGGGGCATCAAACATATCCGCATAAAATTCTGTGCGGCCGTCGTGATCGCATCCGCTCGATCCGTCAGGGCGGTGGTCTGGCGGGGTTCACGCGACGGACGGAGAGCGAGTTTGATCCGTTTGGCGCGGGGCATTCCTCCACCTCGATCTCGGCCGGCCTCGGCATGGCGGTGGCGTCGGCCATGCAGGGCGAGCCGCGCAATGTGATTGCGGTGATCGGTGACGGCTCGATCTCCGCGGGTATGGCCTATGAGGGCATGAACAACGCGGGTGCTTTGAAATCCCGCCTGGTGATCATTCTCAACGACAATGAGATGTCGATCGCACCGCCGGTGGGGGCGATGAGTTCGTATCTGAGCCGCCTGCTGTCGTCGCGCAAGTTCTTGAGCCTGCGCGAGATCGGCATTCGCATGGCGAAGAAATTCCCCGCCGGCATTGAGCGCACGGCGCGCAGGGCTGAGGAATATGCCCGCGGCCTGCTGACCGGCGGCACGCTGTTCGAGGAACTCGGCATTTATTACGTGGGCCCGATCGACGGCCACAACCTCGACCATTTGCTGCCGATTTTGCGCAATGTGCGTGAGGCGGATGATCACGGGCCGATTTTGCTGCATGTGATCACTGAGAAGGGCCGCGGCTATGCGCCCGCCGAGGCCTCCGCCGACAAGTTGCATGCGGTTTCCAAGTTCGACGTGCTGACCGGCGTGCAGGTGAAGGCCCCGCCGGGCCCGCCGACCTACACGAAGGTGTTCGCCGACGCGCTGATCGATGAGGCCAGCCGCAACCCCAAGATCGTGGCCATCACGGCGGCCATGCCGTCCGGCACCGGGCTTGATAGGTTCGAGAAGGCCTATCCGGACCGTCTCTTCGACGTCGGCATTGCCGAGCAGCATGCCGTGACCTTCGCCGCCGGCATGGCGAGTGAGGGCATGGTGCCGTTTTGCGCGATTTATTCCACCTTCCTGCAGCGCGCCTATGATCAGGTGGTGCATGACGTGGCCATTCAGTCGCTGCCGGTGCGCTTTGCGATTGATCGCGCGGGGCCGGTGGGGGCCGATGGTGCGACGCATGCGGGCAGCTTTGACCTCGCTTATCTCGGCTGCTTGCCGGGCATTGTGATCATGGCCCCGTCGGACGAGGCGGAGTTGGTTCATGCTGTCGCCACCGTCGCCTCCATCAATGACCGCCCGAGTGCGGTGCGTTATCCGCGTGGCGAGGGCACGGGTGTGCCGTTGCCCGCACGCGGCGAGATTTTGCCCATCGGGAAGGGCCGCGTGGTTCGTGAAGGAACCGACGTCGCCATTCTCTGCCTTGGCCCACGTCTGGCCGATTGCCTCAACGCCGCCGAAACCCTGGCTGCTGAGGGGATCAGCTGCACGATTGCTGACGCACGGTTTGCCAAGCCGCTCGACCTTGATCTGATCGACAGTTTGGCACGCAAACATAAATTATTGGTGACCATCGAGGACGGCAGCATGGGCGGCTTCTCGGCGGCGGTGATGACGCATCTGGCCACCTCGGGGCTGCTGGACGGCGCACTGAAATTCCGCCCGATGACCCTGCCGGACCGCTTCCTGGAACACGATTCGCCCGCCAAGCAGTGGATCGACGCAGGCCTCACCGCGAAGGACGTTGTGGCCACCGTGAAGGCCGCTTTGGGCTAGTGGCCAAGCACCGCGCCGACCAGTTGCTGGTCGATCGCGGCCTGGTGGAGAGCCGCAGCCGGGCGCAGGCGCTCATTCTCGCGGGCAAAATCTATTCCGGCGATCGCCGGGTGGAGAAGGCAGGCCAGCCGATGGCGGAGGATGCTCCGCTGGAGGTGAAGGGCCAGGACCACCCTTGGGTGTCGCGCGGCGGCCTGAAGCTGGCGCATGGTCTGGCACATTTCGGCTTTGAGGCTTCGGGCCGCGTTTGCCTCGATGTCGGGGCCTCCACCGGCGGCTTCACTGATGTGCTGCTGACCAACGGGGCCGCGCGGGTTCATGCGGTGGATGTCGGCCACGGTCAGCTTGCGTGGAAGCTGCGCAGTGATGCGCGGGTTGTGGTCTACGAGAAAACCAACGCGCGCCATCTCACGCGGGAGATCATTGCCGACCCGATCGAGGCCCTGGTGTGCGATGCGAGCTTTATCGGGCTTTCCACCCTGCTCCCCAACCCGCTCGCGTTATGTGCGCCGGGGGCCTGGGCGATTGCACTCATCAAGCCGCAATTCGAGGCGGGGCCTGGGCAGGTGGGGGCGAAGGGTGTGGTGCGCGACGAGGCGGTGCGGCAGGAATGCTGCGACCGCGTGTCCCGCTGGTGGTCCACCCTGCCCGGCTGGACCATCCTCGGCATCGAGGAAAGCCCAATCACCGGGCCGGAAGGGAATCACGAGTTCCTGATTGGCGCGCGGTTCAGCCCACCATCTCACACTTAAACCCATCACCCCAGCGCGTGATCCGGCCTTTTGAGGGAGCGGGGAAATGGGCGGTGCAGCACAGGGTGGCGGTGTCGCAGTAGCGTTCGAGGAAGCTGCGGCGAGTGATGGCCGCCTGGGTCGGGTCGCCGTCGAAGCGGGGGGACAGCTCGGGGTAGCGGGTCTGCAACGGCATGTGGATCAGATCACCGGTCATCACCGCCTCGTCCCTTCCGCGGCCAAGCTGAATGGCGAGGTGGCCGGGCGTGTGCCCCGGTGTCGGCAGCAGGCGGACATGGTCACCAAGCTGGAAGTGATCGCCCACGAGATCGGCACGTTTGGCCTCCACCACCGGCAGCACGCTTTCGGTGAAGACGGTGTTCGGCGTGTGAACGTTCATCGCCTCCCAATGCGCATACTCCGCCTGGCCGAACACGTAGCGCGCGTTGGGGAAGGTTGGCACCCAGCGCCCATCGAGCAACTTGGTGTTCCAGCCGACGTGATCGACATGCAGATGGGTGCACATCACATAATCGATATCCTCCACCGACAGCCCCTCGGCGGCGAGGGCGGACAGGAAGGGCAGATCGGTGCGGCGGTTCCAGAACGGGCGGGTGGCAAGATCCTTGTCGTTGCCGACGCAGCTGTCGATGAGAATGGTGTGGTGCGGCGTGCGCACCACGTACGATTGCACAGTGAGGATGAATTCGTCGTGCGCGTTCAGTGACCACGGCTGAAGCCAGGCGCGGTTCTCGGCCAGCACCTCCGGCGTCAGGTCCGGCAGCAGGTCGAGCGCCTTGCCGAGCGCCAATTCCTGCTCGACGATGCGGTGGATGGTCATGTCGGCGACTTGGAAGCTGGTGCTCATTTCGCGCGTCCTTTGCCTTTGCGTTTGTTCGGATCATACCCGCCGCCGCCGGGGCCGCCAGGCTTTGGCATCCAGTCTTTTTTGGCACGGGCGCTGGCCGAGGCGGCGGGCGGTGCGGGCAGGCCGAGATCGAGGGCTTCGAGGCGTTTGATCTCGTCGCGCAGGCGTGCGGCTTCCTCGAATTCCAGATCGGCGGCGGCCTTGCGCATCCGCTTTTCCATGTCGGCGATGGCGGATTTCAGATCCTTGCCGACGAAATCGGTGACACCGCTGTCCGGCACCGCCTCCACCGTCACGTAATCCTGCTCGAACACGCTCTGCATCACCTGACCGATCTGCTTTTTGACCGATTGCGGCGTGATGCCGTTGGCCTCGTTCCAGGCACGCTGCTTGTTGCGCCTTCGGTCCGTCTCCTCGATGGCAAAACGGAGCGAGCGCGTCATCACGTCGGCATACAGAATCACCCGGCCATCGACGTTTCGCGCAGCGCGCCCGATGGTCTGGATCAGCGAGGTTTGCGAGCGCAGGAAACCTTCTTTGTCGGCGTCCAGAATGGCCACCAGCGCGCATTCGGGAATGTCCAGCCCCTCGCGCAACAGGTTGATGCCGATCAGCACGTCGAACACGCCAAGACGCAGATCACGAATGATTTCGATTCGCTCAAGCGTGTCCACGTCGGAGTGCAGGTAGCGAACCTTGATGCCCTGCTCCGTGAGGTATTCCGTGAGATCCTCCGCCATCCGCTTGGTCAGCACCGTCACCAGCACGCGGCCCGCCTTGGCCACCACGTTGCGGATTTCGCCTAGCAGGTCGTCCACCTGATGCTCGACGGGGCGGATTTCGGTGATGGGGTCGATCAGGCCGGTGGGGCGGATGACCTGCTCGGCGAACACGCCGCCGGTGCGCTCCATCTCCCACGGCCCGGGCGTGGCGGAGACGAAGATGGTCTGCGGGCGGAAATTCTCCCATTCGCCGAATTTCAGCGGGCGGTTGTCGATGCAGGAAGGCAGCCTAAAGCCGAACTCGGCGAGGATGGATTTGCGCGCGTGGTCGCCTCGCTCCATCCCGCCGATCTGCGGCACTGTCACATGGCTTTCATCGACCACCAGCAGCGCGTTTTCCGGCAAATATTCGAACAATGTCGGCGGTGGCTCGCCGGGGTTGCGGCCGGACAGGTAGCGCGAATAATTTTCAATCGATTTGCAGGAGCCGGTGGTTTCCATCATCTCGATATCGAAGGTGCAGCGCTGTTGCAGGCGCTCGGCCTCCAGCAATTTGCCCTCGGCTACGAACTTCGCCAGTTGGTCCTTCAGCTCCACCTTGATGTGCGAGATGGCCTGCACCAGCGTGGGGCGCGGGGTGACGTAGTGGCTGTTGGGGTAGATGGTGATCGTCTCCAGCTTGCCCGTCGTCTCGCCGGTGAGCGGGTCGAATTCGGAAATGCTCTCGATCTCGTCACCGAACAGCACCACGCGCCAGGCGCGATCTTCGTAATGCGCCGGGAAGATGTCCACGGTCTCACCACGCAGGCGGAAGGTGCCGCGGGCGAAGGCGGCGTCGTTGCGGCGATACTGGAGTTCGACCAGCGCACGGGCCAGCTTGTCGCGGTCAATCGAGCCGCCGACCTCGATTTTCACCACCATCCGCCCGTAGGTTTCGACCGAGCCGATGCCGTAGATGCAGGAGACGGAGGCCACGATGATGACGTCGTTGCGCTCCAGCAGCGCCTGGGTGGCGGAGTGGCGCATCCGGTCGATCTGTTCGTTGATCTGGCTGTCTTTTTCGATGTACGTGTCGGTGCGTGGCACATAGGCTTCGGGTTGGTAGTAGTCGTAGTACGAGACGAAGTATTCCACCGCATTCTCCGGGAAGAATGACTTCATCTCGCCGTAAAGCTGCGCCGCGAGTGTTTTGTTGGGGGCGAGGATCAGCGTGGGGCGCTGGATCGCCTCGATGCATTTGGCGATGGTGAAGGTTTTGCCGGAGCCGGTGACGCCGAGCAGCACCTGATCGCGGTCATGCGCCGAAATCCCCGCCAGCAGCGTTTTGATCGCCGCCGGCTGATCGCCCGCAGGTTCATATTCCGAGACCACGCGCAGCCGGTTGGTGACCTGCTTGGCCGGCTGCTTGGCGGGCACAAACGACATCATCTGGTCCATGGTGGAACAGCCCCTTTCCGCGAAACGACGCAAATCGCACAGTGTGGCACCGTGCAGTGAGAGGCAATGTAGCATGACAACCGGATTCCAGGGCGTGATGCCCTATCTCGTCTCCCCCATCAACGCCGAGGGGCGGGTGATGGAGGAGGTGCTGGGCCGCCTGTGCGAGCATTTGATCGCATCCGGCGTGCACGGGCTGGTGCCACTCGGCAGCACCGGCGAATTCGCCTATCTCACCACCGCCCAAAGGCTGCGGGTGGTGGAGGTGGTAACGGCGGCGGCAGCGGGACGGGTTCCGGTGATCGCTGGGGTGGCGGCCAGCACCACGGCGGACGCGCAGGCGCAGGTGCGGGCGTATCAGCGCTGTGGCGTGGACGGCATCCTCGCCATTCTGGAGGCGTATTTTCCGCTGAACGAGGCGGAGATCGAGGCATATTTCACGGCCGTGGCCGCGGCGTCAGACCTGCCGGTGGTGATCTACACCAACCCCAATTTCCAGCGTGCCGATCTCTCCATCCGCTCCATCGCCCGGCTCTCGAAGGTGGCGACGATCGGCTATATCAAGGATGCGTCGTCCAACACTGGGCGGCTGCTTTCGATCATAAACGCGGTGGAAGGGCGGATTCATATCTTCTCCGCCTCCGCCCATATCCCGGCCTGCGTGATGCTGCTGGGCGGCGTGGGCTGGATGGCGGGGCCTGCCTGTGTGGTGCCGGGGCCGAGTTTGCAGCTGTATGAGCTGTGCAAGGCTAAGCAGTGGAGCGACGCGATGGCGCTGCAGCGGCCGTTGTGGCGGATCAATGAGTTGTTCGCCCGGCACAATCTGGCGGCCTGCATCAAGTCCGGCTTAGCCTCACAGGGGTTTGCCGTGGGCGACCCATTGCCACCGCAATCACCGGTGGGAGCGGAGGCTGCGGCGGAGATCGCGGCGACGTTGAGAGAGGTGAATGCAGGCGCGTAGGTTGCTGCGATACATCGCACAAAACGTGACACTTCGGCACATGCGCGATATTCTGAGGATAACTTAACGCTGAAGATTTCACGATCTGATGGAGCTAAATTGATGTCTTATTCTTATTCGTCATTGACGTATCCGAATTCGAGTTACAGCATTATAACCGGTATAAATGATTACAATATTATTGTTGGATATTATGTTAATCCAACTTCAAATGTGATCGTATTTGGCGCGTCCACCAATGCCAGTCCAATCGCATCGCCTGGCGGATTTACATATGATATTAACGCAGGCACGTTTTCCAGCTTTTCCGTCCCCTATCTTTCGTATGCTGTCACCCCTACCACCATAACATATGCAGAGGGTATTAGTAAAAATGGTGAAATTGTAGGATATTATTATAATAATTATGATCGAGGATCAGATGGATTTACACTTATAAATGGGACATATAATACGGTCATTATCAATGGGGCAATCAACACACGAATTTACGGTGTGAACGATTCCGGCCAATTTGTGGGCACTTATGCTGATACGACCAATCAATCAACACCCAATAGTTTTTTACAACTTGGTGCCACCACCATCACGTTGAGTGATCCCGATTCAAATGGCTATACGATTGCAACCGGCATCAACAATGGCGGTGAAGTTGTTGGGTATTACGGTGGCAGTATCGCGAAGCACGACCACAACCTGCACGGCTTTACCTATCTCGGCGGCACGTTCACGACCGTGGATGTGCCCGGTGCGGTGATCACCAAGCTGACCGGGATCAGCAACAATGGCGATATCACCGGAAACTACACGGACAGCGCACTGAACCTGCATGGCGTGGTGATTTCTGGCAATCAATACACCACCATCGATGCGTCGACGTCAGGATTTTACCCCAGCGGGGTCAACAGTTCCGGCACGATCATCGGGGATACCGGCTTTGGCACGGCCTCCAGCGTCGCCTGCTTCGCAAAAGGCACCCGCATTTTAACGGACCGCGGGGAGATTGCCGTGGAGCTTTTTGCAGTGGGCGATGCCGTAACCACGGTAGACGGCCAAACATCCACCATCACTTGGCTCGGCTTTTTCCGCCCCTCCCCCAATGATTGGGAGAACCGCCCCGTGTGCGTCCGCGCTCACAGCTTCGGCCACAATCTTCCCCACCGCGACCTTTTCCTCAGCCCCGAGCATGCGATCTTCATCGATGGCATGCTGGCCCCCGCCCAGTTTCTGGTCACTGGTGACAGTATCGACCGCGTGGCGATGGACGATGTCGTCTATTACCACGTGATGCTCGACCACCACGACGTGATCCTGGCCGAGGGCTTGCCCGTCGAAACCTATCTGCCCGACGATAACTTCGAGCGGTTCGACAACTGGACCGCACTTCCCGTGCGCGATCTGCCGATGACCCCTTGCGCCCCGCGCATCACCCAGGGATCCCGCCTGCAGGCCGTGATTGACCAGCTTTCAACCCGCGTTTGCGTTTGATGCGGGTTGCATTTGCTCCACTGGTGTGAGGCACGCTCGGTGGGTAGCTTTGGAATCTCGTAACCTGCGGAACGCCGCTGGGTGAGCGTGAGGGGATCAATCTGGTGAGCACGACCGTCTCGGCTGGCACTGTCCGGCAGGCTGCGATGCCGGTGCTGTTCGCACTGAGCGCCACGCACCTGCTCAACGATTTGATCCAGTCGCTGATCCCTGCGATCTATCCGATCATCAAGACCACTTATCAGCTCGATTATGGCCAGATCGGCATGATCACGCTGGCGTTCCAAATCTCGGCCTCGCTGTTGCAGCCCGCCGTTGG
This sequence comes from uncultured Rhodospirillales bacterium, assembly GCA_903823665.1. Lineage (GTDB taxonomy): Bacteria > Pseudomonadota > Alphaproteobacteria > Acetobacterales > Acetobacteraceae > CAIQQQ01. The sequence goes on along the minus strand of CAIJTR010000101.1, from coordinate 8,855 downwards.
CTTTTACACCGACAAGCGTCCGATGCCGTATTCGATGCTGGTGGGCATGGGGTGCACGCTGGTTGGGCTGATCGGGCTGGCGTTCGCCAGCAGCTACGCATTGTTGCTGGTGGCGGCGGCGTGCGTGGGCCTGGGCTCGTCGATCTTCCACCCAGAGGCGACGCGCATGGCGCGCAATGCGTCTGGTGGAAAGCAGGGTTTGGCGCAGGGCATCTTTCAGGTTGGCGGGCAGGCAGGCGGGGCCATGGGGCCATTGCTCGCTGCGTTTATCATAGCACCTTTGGGGCAGCGTAGCCTCAGCTGGTTCTCCATCGCCGCCCTTCTGGCCATGATGCTGATGGTGTGGATCGCTGGGCAGGCCGCCAACCTCACACCGATGCGCAAAAAAGTGACGGGTGCGGCGGCCGCTGGTCCCGCGCGACCAACCGGTAAGGTGGTGTTCGCGTTCTTCATACTGATCGTGCTGCTGTTCTCGAAGAACGCCTACAACGCAAGCTTCACCTCGTTCTACACGTTCTTCCTGATCAACAAGTTTCATGTCTCGCTGGAAACGGCCCAGCTCATGCTGTTCCTGTTCCTGGCAGCGTCGGCCGTGGGTGCCCTTGGCGGCGGCATACTGGGCGACCGGATCGGCCGCGACCGTATTTTGTGGTTCTCGATCCTTGGCGCATTGCCGTTCAGCCTGATGCTGCCGTTCGCGGGGCTGTTTTGGACGGGCGTGCTGACGGTGATCATCAACCTCATCATGGCCAGTTCGTTCGCTGCGATCATGATCTACGCGATGGAGCTTTTGCCTGGGCGCGTGGGGCTGGTGGGCGGGTTCTTCTACGGCCTGACGTTCGGGCTGGGCGGCATTGCTGCGGCCATGCTGGGTGGGCTGGCAGACCAGTTCGGCATTGAGACAATGTATCGCGCCTGCGCGTTCTTGCCTGCCATCGGGCTGCTCGCCTGGTTCCTGCCCAGCGTGCGCGAGCCGCAGATTAAATAGGCGCGTCCCAAAGAGCAGGTTCCAGCAGCGACTCTGCAAGTCGTGCAGCGATTGCGTTGAGCAAATCCTCGCCTTTGGCGGCGGAGGCGGTGCTGGCATCACCAATGACGCCGTTGCCGGAGCGCGTGCCGATCTGGCGCCAGCGGTAGATTCCAGGATTAACCCCGGCGATGGCAGACAAACCTGGGATAAGTTCGCCGTGGCATTGCGAGAGCATTTCGTCGTCCACCAGCGCAGCCTCGGTTGCCATCAGCATCGAGGTTTCGGCCTCACAGGCGTGCAGCAAGGCGGTCTGCCGATCGAGGCGGGCTGCGATCTCTGGCTTCGCGGCATCCCAATAGGTGGCGCAGGCGATCGGCAGGCGGTGGGTGATGGTGAGTTCGGTGGTGATCGTCTCCAGAGCCGCGGTGTTGCCGCCATGGCCATTGAGGATGAACAGCCGGCGGAAGCCCTGGCGGATGGCGGAGTCCGCCACGCAGCGCACGACTGCCTGCATCGTGGCGAAATCCAGCGTGATGGTGCCGCCGAGCGAGATGTGATGCTCCGACATGCCGAACGGGATGACCGGGGTGACCACCACAGGTGCCTGCGGCTGCATGATGCGGGCGGTGCGGGTGGCGACCTCGAAAGCCAGCCTGTGATCGACCATCACCGGCAAATGTGGCCCGTGCTGCTCGGTGGCCCCAATGGGAATGATGACGATGGCATTGCGGGCGGCCAATGCGCGAAGCTCATGCGCCTTCAGCTTTGCCCATTCGATCTCGCTCATCCCGCCCTTGCTCCCTCCGTTTCAGCTGTATTTGGCGCATGTGAAACGGCCGGGTGCAAGCGGCGCCAGATGGCGCTGAAGCCGGGCCATAGTAGTTCGGCTTGGAGATTATTCGAGACCGTGAAGCCGCCAATGTATTCGCAGCTTTCCGGACGCCAGCGCAGCTTGGAACGGTCATTGCCGAAGGAGAGGTTTACGACGGAAAAACGCTCCTGCAGCGCCCACTTCATGATCTCAACCACCGTTGTGGTCATGGCGCTATATTTGCTCCACTCGGGCTTGTAGCCAGAGAAATACAAATAAAGCTCGGTCCCGCAGACGAAGGCGAGGCGAGTTGCCACAACCTCACCGCCGATTACGAGTTGGAAGATGCGCATCCGTCCCTGCTCGGCATGGAGCAGCGCAATTTTGTGCAAAAACGCCTTTGCGTGCGGTGTGGCGAACGCGTTGATGTGATCAATCGTGCCGGTCAGCTCCGCACGGGCGGTGTGCAGGTCCAGGAAGGTTGAGATGGCATCTGGCATATCTTCGGGTTTGCCGAGGACGCGGAATTCGAAGCTATGGCCGTCACGGGCGAGCAAATTGTAGGATTTGCGGATCGCCTCCTTCATATTGCGCGTCAGTCGCGCATTCAGCGCTGCCCAGTTTGCAGGCAGCGGCACATAAAAATCTGGCGTGTTACCTTGCAGGCGGAGGTGGGTACGGTCCTTCACCCAGGCGACAGTTTCAGGCGTTTTAAGAACGCCGCGCCACTGCACCCAGTCCCATTCCGTCTGCTGCGTCAATAATTGCTCATGCAGCCGCTCAACCACATCATGGAAGATCTCGGGGCGGCAAACGGGGCCTCGCAGTTCGGTGATGTTGGTATCGGCCCCGAAGAATTGCATCTGACGCAGTCGAAACGGGCCGTATTTGGGCCGCGAGGTGAGCATCATCGGTGCGACCGCGACGAGACGCCCAACCGGATCGCGCAGGGCGTAAAGGCGCAACTGATCACAGGCGGTGAACGTGTTGCGGCGAAAATGCCGCCACCAGGTGATACACCACAACGGGGAGGTGAACGGGGTGCGCTGTGACAGCGACGCGTCCAACGCCTCCCATTCTGGGTAAAGAGCATCCAACTCAGAATCGGTGGTGATGAGCTTCAGGGCAAATTTTCCAATCATAGACACAGGCGCGCAAACCCGTTCAGCAGACAGAAGTTTGCAAAGCCCCATTCCCGCCGGTAGCGCCTGCGCATCTGGCGGTAGCTTCCTATTATAGCGGGAGTGACATTACCATCTCGCATCAATGACGGCCCGATCCTGTAGTATAATACCGTCTCATCGAGAAAATAGGCACCAAACCGCCGAATGGCACGGGCGTAGAAATCCACATCCTCCATCAGCGGCAGCGTGATGTCGAAACCGTCCATCGCCTGCAGGCAATTCCGGCGGATCATCGCGGCACCGCAGACGAGGAGGGTGGGCTTGAACAACAGCGCGCCGGCAAATCCCCAAACGTTGCCGAACCGGCAGCAGGCACGCGCGCGCTTGGCGGCGTTCTCGAAATAGGCACGCTCCCGCCGCACCTGATCCAGGTCGTCACCAAACGGTTCGATACGCCCGAACACGACGCCCACGCCAGGATGGTCCGCAAAGGCGTGAACGGCGCGCCGGTAATGCCCATCCGGCACCAGGTCGTCGTCGTCCAAAAAGTGTACGAGTGGTGCCGTCACCTTCGACCAGGCATCGTTTCGCACCATGGCCGGGCAGCCCTTGGACGGGCATGGGCGATGCAGGTAGCGGACGCGTGGATCATTTACCGCCCGCACCACTTCGGCAGCGGAACCGTCTGGGCAGTCATCAATGACGAGCACGTCAGCAAGCACATTTTCCTGCCGCAACACGCTCGCAATGGCCTGCGCCAGCGCCGCCGGGCGGCGGAACGTGGGGATTACGACGGAGATGTCTGGTTCACAACTCTGCACAAGAGATACCTATAGGTATTATATACTATATCAAAATCTTAGAAAATATTTATGCAGTTTGCAATAGAATAATCTCGATCTCAATGTTCCATTAAGGTCTCATTAATGTTTTATATTACAAATTTTGCTGATGCTGCGGTCGTCTTGCCTTTGATGCTGGCGGTTTGGGCCGTCGGCGTCTGGCAACGCTGCGTGTCTATTGTCAGCCTCTGGGTGGCCTGCGTGGGCGCAGTGTGGCTTGCTGTTCTATGTTTGAAAGTCGTGTGCCTGGTAACCAGCGCGTCTCACACAATCGGCATCAGTTCGCCAAGTGGCCATACCGCGTCCGCATGCGTGGTTTATGGCGGAATTGCGTGGTTGCTCGGCCATCGCCGCGCGCCCATCTTGGTGTGGATGACCGTGTTTGCCCTGACGATGACAGTCGGTATGAGCAGGATTGTCGTGGGGGCGCACAACGCGGCCGAGGTCGCGCTCGGTGCGATCATTGGCGCGTGCGGACTGGCAGTGTTGCATCTGACTGGAGACACATCTCCGGACATGCGCCCGCGCCCCGTTATTGTGGCCGCAGTACTGGTGATCGCCCTGCTGCACGGTACCACCCTGCCGATCGAAAAGGTCATGCAACGCATTGTGCGCACGTGGTGAGCACCACGCCGCCCGTTATGCGCGTCGAATGACCGGTTCGGGGTTGAACAGGATCATGAGCGTCAGCGTCACAGCGGCACTCAGCAACCCAACGAGAAAGCCACCTGCCACCATCAGCATACGAACGCTCTTGCCGTGGACAGGCGCGTCAGGCGGTTGGATCACGCGCAGATTGGTTCCGGCGGCGCGCTGGAACGCCGTGGCGAGTTGGGATGATTCGTTGCTGCGTGAGATTTCGCGGTAGCTCTGGTCCAGCACATCGCGGTTGCGCTGAAGGTCGTGGTATTGCTGGGACAATGAAACGAGTTCGTCATGGCGCGCCTTCAGCACCTGCGCCTGACTGGCAAGTGACGATTGTCGCGCCTTCAGGCCCTGCACCTGAATATCGAGGTTGGCCTCCTGGTTCTTCAGTTCATCGTAGACAGGATTGCGTCCAACGCGGGTGGCGGTGCCTTCTCGCGGATTGGTTGCGGCAATCTGGCTACGCACGGCCGCAATCTGGCTTTCGAGATCCTGCACCATCGGCGCGTTGGGGTTGTATTGCTCCTGCAATTCCTGCCGTTTGCCGGTCAATTTGACGAGGCTGTCGGTCAACCCGCTGATCTGCTGTGAGCGGGTGCTGTCCGCATAAACCTGCACCAGTCGCGGTTCGCGGCTGAGCAAGTTACGCACAGCCGCCAGTTTGCCCTCAGACTCAGCTTCCTGCTGGGTTACGCTAGCCTGGTCGTTGGTGTTCTGGCCGAGTTGCTGAATGGCGAGGCTGGTCTGCTCCGGCAAGTTACTGATGCCGTGCTCCAGGCTGAACGAGGCAAGCTTGGACTCAGCCTCACGCAGGCGGGTGGCAAACATTTCCCGATCACCAACCACCTGCTGTGCGGGTGTTTTGTCGAAGATTGACGCGCGATAGGGCAGGTATTTGTCAATCAGCGTCTGCAGCGTGCCGATGGCGAGGTCACGCGAATTGCTGCGCAGATCAAGCTCGATGATGTTGGATTGCGGGATGGCGGAGACGGTAAGATCGCGGCCAAATTGCTCCGATGCCTCGTTCATCGCAGCACTTTCGAGCTTCGGATAGAACACCTTCGGCCCGACGACAGACAGCGTTTGGTTGGCCAATGCCTGGCTCTGCAGAATTTGCAGCTCAGCCTGCATCACCTGATTTCGGTCCAGTGTGATGTCATTGCCGGTGCCGTGGTCGCCCGGATGGAACACATAATCATCAGCATACAGCACGAGCAGCCGGGCCTGGGCGACATAGACGGGCTTGCTGATGATCCCGAGCGCGATACCGATCACGACAGGCACAACAAATGCAATGGTAACGGGGACGCGGTGGAGTTCAGCCTTGGCAATCAACCCGGCAATCATCCCATTGGCCGATGCCAGCCCAAGGCGGGCGCTTGAAAGGATTGGCAATGTCAGCTGGTCGTCTGGCATCCGAAATTTATCCCTCAGAAGGCGGCAAATGGCAGCCTAACCAATTGTCATCCGGGCCGTTCACGCCGTCAAAACGTTGGCCTTCACCCAGCATGAAGCTTTCGTTCAAGCAATCTCTACATGCAGCAGCATTCTTATGATAGTCTTTCTTGTCGAAGCAAATGTTAATTTTCGTAATTTAGACAAATTTACGTTGTATATTTATCCAACAAAGACAGAAATTCAGAACGACCTGCATCAATGTCATGTGACATTCCCAATCGCCACCATGACATTAACAATTTCGTTAATGTTCTGTGGACCGCAGCTTGAATTGCGTGCTAGCTGACACCTAGGGCCCACATGGTGGTATGCGGGCTACCTTGTTGCAGCTCCGGCACGGTTACAGGATCAGGCTTGGGACAGTTCATTTCACCTCGGCCGCACCGATGAAGGCGCTGATACTCGCTGAATCGTGCAACCCGGAATGGGAGAGCGTCCCGCTTGTCGGATGGTCGCACTATCATGCCGTCGCCGATGTTGTTGACACGCATCTTGTCACCCGCAGCCGCAATCTGCCTGAGCTGCTGCGCGCGGGCTTGGTTGAGGGGCGTGATTTTACTGTCATCGACACTGAGGCGCTGTTTGAGCCGATGGCAAAGTTCGTCGAGCTGATCGCAGGCCCGAACAAAGGCTGGGCGATGCTGCAGGCGTTGTCGCTGCCGTCTTACTTTGCTTTTGAATACATTGCATGGCAGCGTTTTGGTGATCGTATTCGCGCCGGTGAGTTCGATGTTGTTCATCGCATCACGCCGGTCAGCCCCGCCGTGCCGAGCCCGATGGCCGCGAAATGCAAACGTGCGGGGGTGCCGTTTGTGCTGGGGCCCATCAATGGCGGGCTGCCTTGGCCGAAGGAGTTCCCAGACCTGCGCAAGCGCGAGCGAGAATTCATCTCCGGGCTGCGTGGCCTTTACCGCAAGGTGCCAAGCTATCGCTCCACCAGGGATTCCGCCGACGCAATTCTCGTTGGGAGCTCCGGCGTGCTGGCCGATCTGGAGCAGAAATGGCACAGCAAGGCGATTTATATGCCGGAGAACGCGATCGAGCCTGATCGCTTCGCCAACCCGCCCATGCGCCAGCCCCAGGATTACATGGGCCGAAAGCTGCGCGGGTTCTGCCTCGGCCGCATGGTGCCGTTCAAGGGCATGGACATGGTGCTCGATGCCGCTGCGCCGTTGCTACGCGATGGGCGGATGACGCTGGACATCGCAGGCTTCGGCCCAGAGCGCTCCGGGCTGGAGGCGCAGGCGGAGGCTTTGGGCGTTACTGCACATGTGCGCTTTCTCGGCAAAATTCCACATCCGGATATCGCAGCCCTCATGCTTAAGGCGGATGTGCTGCCGTATCCCAGCGTGCGTGAGTTCGGCGGCGGTGTGGTGTTGGAAGCCATGGCGATGGGCGTCGTGCCGATCGCGATTGCCTATGGCGGACCGGCTGAGCTGATCACGCCCGAGACAGCTTTCGCGCTGCAACTGGCACCTCGGGCTGACATTGTCGCAGCCCTGCGCGCACGGCTGGAAGATCTGGCTGCCAATCCTGGTCAGTTGGCGGTCATGTCGCAGGCAGCGATTGCCCGCGTGGAGCAGTATTTCACCTGGCCGGCGAGGGCGTTGCAGACACTTGAGGTCTATCGCTGGGTCACCGGCCAGCGCCCGGACAAGCCCGATTTCCAGCAACAGCCGCTGTTCAAAGCGGACTGATATGCGGTTTATCGCGTCGCTGATCGAGCAAGGCTTGGGCTCGATCCTGACTTTCGGCGTCAACATCTGGTTGATCCGCAACGGCGTGCAGGTGTCGTTCGGCATTTATATGTTCTGGTACACGGTGGCCTGGATGCTCGGCACGCTGCAGAGCACGCTGGCCACGACGCATCTGTATAACCTGCCATCCGCCATCGATAACCGGGACGTCCGACGAGAGCCGGAGCGGTTTTTGCTCACCGTGATGATGGCGCTCGCGCTCTGTGCGGCCATCGGCATCGGCATCGCCAATGCGGTGCTGGGAAGTCTGGGATCAGACCTGTTCGCACCGACGAGCATCCTGTTCATCGCTACTTTTCTGACGTTCCAATTCGCCCGCGCCTTCGCGTTCTCGCGCCAACGACCAAGGCTTGCGGCGATCTTGTCAGGCGGCGTGCTGACGGTTGCCACCGCGGGCCTCGGGCTGGATTTTCTACTCGGCCATCCGCCAACCGCTGATCGTGTGATGGCGATTGTAGGCGTGGCCTATGGCGTGTCAGCGCTGGGGGTGATTTTGCTGCTGCTTGAGGGCATGCGTCCGATGCTCGACCTCGCCGGTCTGCGCCGCAATCTGCCGATCCTGCGAGGCTCTGTCTGGATGGCCGTTGGTGCCGGTTCGGCCGAGGTCACCAACCGGCTTTACAGCTTCGCCGTGGTTGGGCGTTTCGGCACCGAGTCATTGGCGAGCCTTTCGGTTGTGCAGCAGATGATCAAGCCGGCGTGGATGCTGTCAGGTGCCTGGGCGTCCATCGGTTTTCCGCAGCTTTCCGCCTGCCGTGCCGACAACAACCCGACCGGCTTTGCACGGACGATACGCCGGGGCATGGCGGCCACCTTGTCCGGTAGCTTTGCGTGGAGTGTGATGATCCTGTTTGCGTGGCCGTGGATTTCCGGCACGCTCTACAACGGGCGCTATCTGGCTGAGGGCTGGCTCGTCTATTTGTGGGGTGCGAACGTGCTGCTGGGCAGCATTGGCACGGTTCTCAACGCCGGCATGTTGGCGCTGGGACTGTTCCGGGACCTCGCCATCCTCGATATTGTCGCCGCTTGCGTGGTCATAGCGTCTGTGATGATTGCGTTGCAGTTCTCATACGGCATGACCATCGTCGCCACACTTGCTGGGCAGACGACGCAGGTTGTTCTGATGGCCATTCAAATGCGCAAACGGCTTCGCAAGCCGATGGGTATGACGCTCTAGAGCACGTTTCGACCAGATGGAATCATCTGGTCGAAAGTTCGTGCTCTAGAAACATATGACTCTAGAGCAAC
>CAIJTR010000100.1 GCA_903823665.1 uncultured Rhodospirillales bacterium | reverse complement strand
TTCGACCAGATGGAATCATCTGGTCGAAAGTTCGTGCTCTAGAAACATATGACTCTAGAGCAACTTAGCGCCGACCAGATTGCACCGGAACGGTTCAATCTGGTCGGGCATTGCTCTAGGGGAGCCGCCGCCTGCGGTCTTCATGACTTGTGAAACTGGCCGAAGAGGACGCAATGCCCGCGATGCGACGAGACGTTGCGCAGGGTTGAGATCGGCAATCATTGTCTCGTTGATGCGCCGGCTGAACGCTTCGACGGCGTCAGTCTCGCGGCACGCCGATGGAATGGTGGCAGGTGATGGGCGACGACAAGTGCGTGGAAGTCCACAACGTCCTTGAAGTCCGCTAGTACTGCTCACCATGCTTCAAGGCCGCTGATCCTCTGGCGACGCTCGATCCCTCGCAGGATGCACTGGTGTGGGAGCCCAACCTGACAGCGGCAGCGAATGAGGATCACAAGGGCTATCACGCCCTGTTGCAGGCGTTCCTCCGTTGGGTGAACGGCAAGCCATCTGATGCGCCCGATATCACAGACGAAGTAAGGGCAATGCGCGTGCTTGAGGCGATGATGCGGTCGATGGAGACGGGTGCTGCGCAAACCCCCCGAAAGGCATTCTGCTCCGCATATGTCTACCTATCAGCGGTCATGTCCGAAGCTTCGCCTTGCGCAACAATGGCAGAACGGTTTTGCAGAAGAAGGGCAACTCTTCAGTGAAATTCACAAATGACAATGTGCTGCCGTTGAAGCCCAGTCGGCTCAATTCGATGAGTTGCTCCGCCACGTCCTGTGGGCTGCCCATTACGGGGTGTGACCCATTGCCGCCGGCGTAGTGCAGTCGGATATTGTCCAGCCGAAGCTGCTCCGCCGCATCAATCTGCTGACCGTCGGTGAAATGATGTCGTGCCGCGGTCGTCTTTGCCGCCAAGGTGCGCTCAAGCAGCGTGTGATCAGCCATCTCGTTTGCATAATACTGATGGTAATCCTCGGCCTCCTGCCGGGTTGAGCGGCACACAACGTAACAGGTCGTCATCAGGCCAACACGTTTTCCCCGTTCGGCTGATCGTGTTGCAATGAAGTCCACGTCACGTTTGATCTGTTCTGATGATGTGACCAGCGTAAACAGAAAGTCACTGACCTCCAAGGCAAACTCCCGACCGGCCTGTGAGAACGCGGCATTCAAAATCGGCATGCGCGGCTGCAGGCTCCCAGGCACCGCCACCATGCCGCGCCCATGATAGATCGGGCCCTCATGGTCGAATGGGGCACCCCCCTTGGTCAGCCGGCTGAACAACTCGCTCCATTCGCGGGCCTGTGCATACCGTCCGGCATGGTCAGCCTGGGAGTGGCCGAACATGTCGAACTCCTCCTGGTTCCAGCCGGCCACGATGTTCAACCCAGCACGGCCCTGGCTGGCATGATCAACAGTGGTCATGCACTTCGCCGCCAGCAGAGGGTGAATGAGCGGCACATGAACCGTTGCAAACAGCGTGATGCGCTTAGTGAGGCTGGCCAAGGCTGCGGCCTGTGTCATTGTCTCAAAGCAATGACCGCGGCGGTTGTCCTCGCCGTAGCCGCGCCAGCGCGCGACGGGTAGGGCGAAATCAAGGCCGTAATGCTCTGCAAGTTGCACAGCGCTGACGATGTCGTCCCAGCGCGCCCGCCAGCGCTCTGGAACCGTCGTCAACGCCACGCCGCCCTCGACGTTGTAGCAGAAGATGCCAAGCTTGAATGGATCGCTGCCGAGGATGCCTGATGGCATGAGTGTCACGCTGCAATCTCTGCTGCGGTGAGCGGTGCAAAGCGCAGTCCTGCATCGGTGTGTTTCACCCGCCCGGCGTGAGGTGCGCCGGGGTGTGAGGGAAACAGAACGCTCTCAGTGGATGCTGCTTCAGCGAGAATGCGGCGACGTGTGGCAATTGCAGCCTCCGGCACCTCGCAGTACCGGCTGTTCCACTCGGGCCGCACAATCTGCATCGGTTGGTGGAACACGTCGGCCGTGAACATCCCGGCTTGATCTTCTGAGTTTAGTTCTATGGCCAACTGACCGGCGGTATGTCCCGGTGCAGCGCGGGCAATGAGGCCGGGTACGATCTCGTCGCCATCATCAATCAACTCGACCAGGCCAGCGTCCCATACCGGTTGAACGCTGTCCTCGATTGCGGGCACGCCCTCTGGCTGCAATGCAGGGCCTCCACGGGGGTCCTGCCAATGCGCCCATTCGCGCCGCCCGATCAGATAGCGCGCGCGGGGAAAGGTTGGCACCCAACGGCCTTCGGATAGACGCGTGTTCCATCCTACGTGATCGACATGCAAATGGGTGTTGACCACCAAGGTTACATCTTCCGGCTTACATCCCGCTTCTTCCAATGTCGCCAGATACGGCAGCGACAACTGATGAAATCGCTTGAATGCCGGCTCATTGCGAATTTTGTCATTGCCGCAACCGGTGTCGATCAGCACGGTCTCGTGGCCGATCCTGACAAGCCAACTTTGCATGCTCGACATCAGACGCCCCGTCGCGGCGTCCCAGAAGTTCGGGCCGCGCAACTGCGGGTCTTCATCAAACACCGCTGGGTCGAACTCAGGATAAAGGAATTCCGGTTCGAACCCCGGCGTCAGCATCTCACCGACGCGCGAGACAGAAGCTTTGCCAAGTTGATAGCGCCACACGGACCCAGCCTCCTTCATGCGAGATAGGCGTCGAACATATTCGGGTCAGCGCGCAGTGCCTCTGCGTCACCAGAGACAACGAGGCGGCCGCGCTTCAACACGTAGGCATAGTCGCAGCGCGCCAGGGTAATTTCGGTGTCCTGTTCCACCAGCAGGATCGACTGGCCCTGCGCGTGTAGCGTGTCGAGTGCGTTGAACACAAGTTCCACAATCGACGGCGCGAGACCCATTGAAGGTTCGTCCAACACGAGCAGTCGTGGCTCCGTCATCAATGCCCGACCGATTGCCAGCATCTGCTGTTCGCCACCGCTGAGAAGGCCCGCGCGCTGCCAGCGCCGTTCCTTCAGCCGTGGGAAAAGATCAAACACGCGCACCATCAACTCACTCTCGTGCCCGCGTCCGGCGAAGCGGCTGAGACGGAGATTTTCCTCGACGGTGAGCGGTGCTACAACCATCCGCCCCTCGGGCACCAGTGCCAGACCGCGCCTCACAACTTCGTGCGTCGGCAGGGTGGAGATGGTCTGTCCGTCCAGGCTGATCGATCCACCGACGGGTCGATGCAGCCCGGCGATCGCGCGAAGTGTCGTCGATTTGCCGGCGCCGTTGGCACCGAGAATGGCCACGAACTGACCGCTGCCGACTTCGATGCTGAGCTCATGCACGGCGCGAATTGCGCCGTACTCAGCCGTGAGCCCGCGCACGCTGAGCATGGCTCTCGCTTTCTGATGGAGGTGTCCGCTTGCGCCCGAAATAGGCTTCCTGAACCTCAGGGTGGGCGAGGCACGCAGCAGGCGTGCCTTCGGTCAGCTTCCGGCCGAAGTTCATCACCGCGACATGGTCACAGAAATCCGACACCAGCCGAATATTGTGCTCGACCATCAGGATCGAGAGCCCGCCGTCGCGCAATTCGTGCAGCAGGCGGCCGATCATCTGTGATTCCGCCGCATTCATCCCCGCCGTCGGTTCATCCAGCAGCAGCAGTTTGGGGTGGGAGCCGAGGGCCCGTGCGATTTCGATCCGGCGCTGCTCGCCGTAAGAAAGTGCCTCAGCCAACACATTCGCCCGATCGGCCATACCCACACGCTCCAGCAATGCCAGCGCCTCATCCTGCGTGCGCTTCATCGCTTGCCGTGCTGAAGAGGTCCCAAAGAACGATGCCAGCATCGAGGTGCTACGTCGCAGGAACCCGCCGGCAACCACCTGCTCCAGTGACGTCATGCCGCTGAACAGGCGCACATTCTGATAGGTGCGCGCGATGCCAAGGCGGGCGATCTCCTGTGGTGGCGACCCTGAAAGATCTGCACCATCGAGCGAAATTCGGCCGGTGTCATGCTGCAACAAGCCGGTGATGAGGTTGATCACGGTGGTCTTGCCTGCGCCATTCGGCCCCATCAGCCCCGCGACCGAGCCGTGCGCGATGTCAAAGGAGATGTCGGACACCGCGTGCACGCCGCCGAAAGATTTGGCAACGCCGGTCAGCGCCAAAATGGGTCTGGTATCACTCACCGGCGAGCATCGCGCAGAGCGCGGCGAATGCGCCATGCTCTGGGGTCAATCAGGCCACGCGGTAACATGATCATGATCAGCAACAACGCCAAGCCGTTCGCGACGTTCTGCACCTGCGGCACCACCGCCTGCATGATCTGGGGCAGGGCGGTGAAGACCAAAGCCCCGATAATGGCACCCGTCCAATGATAGGAGCCGCCGAGCACGACTGCGGCGATCATCGTGAATGCGACAGGGATGTAGTAAGTTTCAGGCGAGACGAACTGCAGTGTCATCGCGAGCAGAACGCCGCCCAAACCGCCCATCGCACCACTGATGGCAAAGCCGATGAGCTGAATGGTTTTTGGCGCGATGCCAAGACTGCCAGCGACCGCCGGGTCTTCCCGGACCGCACGCGCGGCGATGCCGTACCAAGATACAGAAAGACGCCAGAACCCGACCGATACCGAGGCCAATAGAACCAGCAACAGCCAAAACGGGGCCTCGACCGGAACACTTAGCCCATTTACGCCGCCGGTCAGTGCAGGGGCGTTGAGCACCAAAATGCGTGTGATCAGAATCAGTGCAAGACTTGCCAGTGCCAGCCAATGGCTTTCCAGTCGCAGGAACACCACTGAAACCAGCAATGCGGCAGCGCAGCCACCAACGGCACTTCCGGGAAGCACGATCCATAACGGCAGACCGAGTTGGGCGAGAAGCTGCACGCCGAGGAACCCGCCAACCGCCGCGAAGGCCACCGTTGCGAACGACAATATTCCCGTTGCCATCACCGCGTACGTGCTCAGCGCAAAGAACGCGTTGACGATAGCAAAGGCGAGCGTGCTCTCATAAGCCGCCCACCAATCGAGCAGCATGCTCATCGTCAGGCGCGCATGAACGAGGTTCGGCCGAACAATCCACGCGGGCGCAGCACCAGGAAGCTCAGCAGCAAGGCGTAAGTGATCGCATCGCGCATGCTGGTCGAGATGTATTGTGCGGAAAGCACCTCCGCCACGCCAAGCCCAACCCCCGCCACCGCAGCCCCACGCACGTCGTCGTAGCCACCCACAACCACGGCTGCAAAGCCCTTCAGCAGCATGCCCTCGCCAAGAGTGAACGAGACATTGTTGGTGCTGATGCCACCAAGCACGCCCGCCAACCCCGACGTCGCACCCGCCAGGGAGGCGGTCGCCAAGATCACGAGCCTTGGATTGACTCCGCCCAGTTGCGCCGCCGTCTCATTCCAACCAACTGCCCGCATGGCCGCACCCAGCCGGGATCGGGTGATCAGCCAATGAATGGCCACCGTCACCACCACCAATGAAACAATCGCGATAACCTGCATCGCGGGCAGCGGTACGGACCCCGCCATGATGATCCATGTTGGATAGGTGCCGGCTGGGAAGCTCAGGCTCTGCTGCTCGGTTGCAAGACCCGCAAGACTGTCAAGTATCATCCAGAACGCGATGGAGGTGATCAATGCGCCCAGCATTCCAGCACCACGTTTCCGCAGTGGCTGGAATGCGATCTGGTCCACGATGACAGCCAACACGGCGCCCGTGATAACACCCAAAACCATTGCGGGCACGAACGGCAGACCCAGATAGACCACCGCGTAATACCCGGCAATCGCGGCGAAACTGGCATACGTCCCGTGTGCAGCGTTGAGGATGCCAAGCGTCGCAAACACGAGACCGAAGCCGATGGCGAACAGCCCGTATAGCGCCCCAATGGCGCAGCCGTTCACCACCTGTTCGAGCAGAAGCTGCATGCGCTGTTACGGCGCTTTCCAAGCCGCGAGCGTGCCGTCGGCGGTCCAGTTGACGATAGTCAGCCCCGTCACCTCAGCCTGCCCATTTTTGACAGCCTGACCGCCATAGACGTTATGATCGATCCCGGTCTGCTTGGCCAAGGCAGCCGCCACACCTTCACGGGTCGGCTGGCCATCCATGCTGTGCAGAGCCTGTCCGATCAGCCAAATCGCCTGATAGCCCTGAGCCGAGTAAAGGTCGGGTGGATTGCCATATTGCTTCGTGTAGGCGGCAACAAAGGCCTTCGCCTCCGCCGACTGGTTGACGTCCGGTGAGAAGCTTAATGGGAACGGAACGCCCACCAGCGGAGCGCCGATCTTCTTCCACATCGCAGCCGGTGCCAGCACGTCATTGCCGACGATCGCGCCCTTGTAGCCACGAGCCCGCAATGCCGCGATGATGCCAACGGCGGGTGACTGGGTCGTGTAGACCATGATCACATCAGGATTGGCCCCCATCGCCTGCGTCGCTGGTGCCGTGAAATCGGTGTCCGTGCCGAGCACGCTGATCACCGCTGCCGTGGTGGCACCGGTCTGCTTCACCGCAGCCTCGGCGGCGGCCATGCGGGCCTTGAACGCGTCATTGTCGGCGGAAACGAAGTAGGCGACCGTCTTTGGCTTCAGTGCTTTGGCGACGGTTGCAGCCGTCTCGGTGTCCTTCGGGCCGGGCAACGCCGTCACGCTATAGACCCAAGGCGGGGAGGGCAAACCGGGGGCTGTTGCACCGTAAACCACGAGCGCCAGCTTCTCCGCGATCACTGGCTTCACTGAGTTCACGATTGGCGACAGGATGCAGCAGCTGGTGGCGATGACGCGACGATCCGCCAGAAACTGATGCATGTCCTGAATTGATCGTGCCGCGTCTCCAGCCGCTTCCTTGATGTCGAGCGTCAGCTTGGCACCCGGTGCCACGTAGTTGCTCGCCGTGATCTCAGCTGCAGCCAACTCAGCACCATGCGTGAACGACTGTCCTGCGGCGGCGAGCGGTCCGGTGCTGTCCGTCACAAAGCCAATCACGTAGTCACCAGCTGGCACCGCTGCATGCGCGAACATCGGTGCAAATGTGAGCGTGCTGGCCAGCAGCCACGAAGCATATTTCCGCATTCTATCCTCCATGATGCGCTTTTCGCGCGTTTTTGGTGTCCGGATCGATTGTCCGAAAACTTATTCAGCTGGCTTTGCGTTCGCCCCATACTGGTGCCTCGGGCAGCAGGCGATGCTGGATATCCTGGATTTTGGCAAAGCCAAGCAGATCGGCAAACGGCTTATGCTCCATCCTCGGCAGCGGCAGGTTGGCCGTGCTCTTGGCGTGCATCAACGCATCGAGGTTAACGCGCAGCGCATGGGCCACCGTCATCAGCGGCACCAGCGGGAACGTGGCCATGCCGGAGAGTTCAGCCAGTTGGGTTGGTGTCAGTTCCTCAAGCCAGCCCAGCACCTGCAGTGACACCGGAACGCCGACGGCAGCCTTGAATCGACCAAGCATGGTCGCGTCCTTGAACGTTTTGGAGATTGGCTGAACCATGTCGGCACCTGCCTCGACATAGGCGCGGGCACGTTCAACAGACTCTGCCTCGGTCGGTGCGTCGGTGCGGGCGATGATTACCAGATCAGGGTCGCGGCGTGCCTCAACGGCAGCGCGGATCTTGGCCACACCTTCATTCATCGGCAGCACTTCAACAACGTTCGCAATCGCCGGGCAGCGTTTTGGCACCACCTGATCCTCCAGGATAACCGCCGCCACGCCAGCCTGCTCGAACTCACGCACCGTGCGCATGACATTTACCGCGTTGCCATATCCGGTGTCGCAATCGGCGACGACGGGAATTTCCACTGCCGCCACAATCTGGCGCACAACATTGAGATTCTCTGTCATCGTATAGAGCTCAACATCTGGCTGACCGAGCATGGAGGCAGAAATGCCGAACCCGGTGGTCAGCAATGCGTCGAAACCGGCTGCCTCGATCATCTTGGCACTCAGCGCGTCATATGCTCCGGCGGACCAGATGAGGCTGCCGCCGTTGAGCTTCTGGCGGAGAAGTTTTCTTTGCTGCATCTGTGTTGCTCCCAGATTTGCGGTCAGTCTTAGGCCGTAGCGTGTTCGGCGATGGCGCGTTTCAGGTAAGGCACGAGACCGCCTGTTTCGAGCATGTCTCGATCGGCACTGGAAAGGCTCTCGAACGGCAGCGTCGCGTTGCTGCTGCGGTTGCGTACCAGCCCCGCTTCCCAATCAACTTCAATCTCATCCCAGCGGTGGACAAAGGTGGTGATACCAGGGCAAGCGATCAGCGGCGTTCCCATACTGATTTCGCCGCGCCAAAAGCCCGGTGAGAAACTCTCGGCAACGACGGCGCTCACGCCGAGGTGGCGCAGCGCGCGCAGAGGTGGGTAATGCGGGTGCCCATAGCCGAAATTTCCTGCACCGACCACAACGTCACCCGCTTTCACTGCACAAGCAAAATCCGGGTCGTAGGACTGCATGGCGAGTTTTGAGAGTTCGCCAATATCGGTGATCTTGATGTTCTTCACACCAACGATCTGATCAACGTCGAAATTCTCCTCGGTGAAGATCCAGGCCACCCGTCCCTTGATCGGCATCAGTGCCATGCTGGTCGCTCCCTATGGCTCAGAGATATTTGCGTGGGTCAGCGATACGGCCCTCGATCGCCGAGGCCGCGACCACCGCCGCATTGCAAAGGTAAATTTCGGAGTCTGGACTGCCCATGCGGCCAGCTACATTGAGCGTGCCAGTGGAGACGGCGCGCTGGCCAGCGGACATCGTGGCGATGCGACCGAAGCAGTAATCGCAGCTTGGGCTGCTGGTGAAGGCACCTGCCTGCACCAATGTCGTAATCAGCCCCTCAGCCGCAGCCTGGGCCATGATCTCCTGTGATGTCGGGATTACATGCAGCGAGAACCCGCTGGCAACCTGCCGGCCTTTCAGAATCTGGGCCGCGATGCGCAAATCTTCCAGCCGCCCGCTGGCGCAGCTTCCGAGGTAGCCAGACTGAACTTCAAGCCCGGTATGATCGGTCAAGTTGCGCGTGTTGGCTGGGTTCGGTGGGATGACGATAATCGGCTCAAGGTCGGTCAGATCGATGGTGTGCACCGCCGCATAAGTGGCATCAGCATCGCTGTAGACCGGCTCAATTGCTGCGCGGGCCCGCGGCATCGAATAGGCGAGGGTCAACTCATCTGGATTGATGACGGCCGTGATAGCACCGGTGAACATTGCCAAGCCGCAGATGACTTGGCGTCCTTCGATGGAGATGCCTTCCAGAGCTGGTCCGCCAACTTCCATCACCTGGAAACGGCAGGCACTCGGACCCAGAACGCGAACGATATGGTGGAACACATCACGTGCCATCACACCTGGGCGCAGTTTGCCTGTGAGATTGATGCGTGTTGTCTCAGGAACTTTCAGCGAAACACGCTCGCGTACAAATGCTTCCAGGATGTTCCGGCGCAGGCCAATCGCAAGGGTTCCGAACGCACCAAGTTGGCTGATATGGCCGTCGAAATGCACAACGAAGCCACCCGGTGTGGCGTAACCGAGTTCTGCACTCACCTGGTGTCCGATGCCGCGCCGTTCATACAGTGCCACATCGTTGTCGCGGCACCATTCACGCGTCTGAATGTGCAGCAATTCCTCAGCAGGGGTCGCCACCGGCACCATGTGGTCAATGAAAATTGCATAGCGCTCAGGCTCAGCAATCTTCTCGATTCCGAAATCCTGCTTCATCTGGCGGAAAATAACGTCGGTGTAGCCGGGGAAGTCGTAGACTACGACGAAGTCCGGCTTTGCCATAACCTCATCACCAGCGCGAACGCCAGGCCGGCCTGAGACGCGGGCGAGAACTTTCTCGGCGAGGGTATAGCCCATCCGAACCTCCCATCCGGCTATTGACGTGCCGGTTCCTTATCGTTGCGCGATGCTAGACTGCCGTTCCCAGCTTCCACAACAGATAAAATGAGTTTCACTAGGTGAAATTGATTGGAAGGTTGGCAGTTATCTCCCGTGCGGCATCCCGCAGCGCATCGACATGGCGCGGCTGACCGCTGGCGTCGAGCAAACTGTCCGTTAGCCCCCCGATGCTGAGCGCCGCGACTGGTTCGGAGGAAGGGCCGACGGGGACGGCAACAGCGCTGAGCCCGATTGTCACGTCATCCACGGTCACCTCAAAGCCACGGCGGCGGACTTCCTCGAGATGAGCGAGAAGGGCTTTTGCATCCGTCTCGCTACGCGCTGTCAGCCGTGCGGTATGAGCAAGTGCGGCCCTGGCATCTGCGAGTGGCTTATGCGCCAGAAGCAATCTAGGGCCAGCACCGCAATTCCATGGCATGTGGGAGCCAACAGCCCACCATTTTACCTGCACCGGGTCATGGCCGTCGATCCGCTCGAGGCAAAGCGCGCCGGGCGTGCCGGCAACGCTGAGAAACACTGTGGCACCGGTCTCCCGCGCCAGGCGCAACATCACCGGGCGTGCTTCCTCTCGCAGTCCACCGGTGGGGGCGGCGGCAGCCAGTTCCAGAACACGCAGCGTCAGCGTGTATCGCTGGCTCAGTGGATCCTGCCGCACGAGCCCTTCTTCCATGAGTGTGAGCAGCATCCGCCGTGTTGTTGCCCGGTCGAGTTGGGCGTTCTCAGCGATTTCGGCGAGGCCGAGCGATGGACGCTCCTGCCGGAACGCACGTAGCACGGCCACCGCGCGGCTGACGGCTCGGACAGTGCCATGCGTCCCGCCGCTCACGCCGTTCGTGTCATCCTCCGCTGCCATGCCGTTCTTCTGCTAAGGGTTTGCAGCCACATCGATGGCATGATGAAGTCGGCACATGCAAACGCCGCAGCACGCAACGCTGGACTTCGTGGCCGACATCATCTGCCCGTGGTGCGCCATCGGCCATCGCCACCTCAACGCGGCGCTGTCCACACTTGCAACCGAGGGTCTGGTTATAACCGTAATGTGGCGACCGTTTCTGCTCTACCCGAACGCGCCGCCGGAGGGTTTCGCGCAGCAGGAACATCTCCTGCAGCGCTTCGGGTCACGAGAGGCTGCCGATCGCTACCATGCGGGCGTGACCGAGGCGGCGCGGGCGGTGGGGTTCGATATCGATTACGAGCGTATCTCGGTTACACCCAGCACGCTGAACGCGCATCGCGTTCTTCTGCTCGCCGAGGCATCAGGCCGTCAGTTTCAGCTTGCCGACGCATTGGCCCGAACTTTCTTCGAGGAAGGCGGCGACATCGCTGATCCGGCGGCGCTCTGCCGAATGACCGGTGCGGTTGGGGTCAACCCGGCTGCCGTTGCGGAAATGCTGGCAAGCGATCGTTTTCTTGCCGACGTGCAGCAATCGGACCTTGTTTCCAAGCAGAGGGGCATTCGTCAAGTGCCCGCATTTTGCATGCATGGCCGCATTCTCAACGTGCCAGATATCGGGGGGCTTGCCACCGCTTTGCGGGCCGCGCATCGGAGCTTGCGACCGCAATAATGATCGCTCCACATGAAGGCAGTGCATATCTACGTTCAGCCCCAACCTAACCCTTGACGGCACCTGCCGTGAGCCCTCGCACGAGAGCACGCTTGACGATGGCGAACAGAATGACGACAGGCGCAATGGAGAGCATGCCGCCAGCAGCGAGCGTTCCCCAGGGCAGCTGAAATTCTCCCACCATCAGCTGCAACCCAACCGGCCATGTGCGAGATCCGGCTGAACTGGTCAGCATGAGGGCGAACAGATAGTCGTTCCATGCCCCAATGGCGACGAAGACGGAAGTGGCGACGAGGCCGCCAAGAACCAGCGGTAGGATGACCCTGATCATCGCTGTGAGGCGGGAGGCCCCGTCGATGCGGGCGGCCTCCTCGAGTTCAGATGGGATGGCGTCGAAGAAGCCTTTCATCATCCAAATGAAGACGGGCAGCAGGAATGACGTGTAGCTGAGCGCTAGAGCAACGCCCGACCAGATTGAACCGAACCGGTGCAATCTGGTCGGCGCTAAGTTGCTCTAGGGTCTGTTGAGAATTAGGGGATTCCCTTGATCACGGCGTCTGTGATTCAAGCTCTGAAAGGAGTTTGGCATGGATCGGTTCAGCTTGACGGACGCGCAATGGGAGAAGATGCGGCCCTTCTGCTTGGGCAAGGCGA
>CAIJTR010000099.1 GCA_903823665.1 uncultured Rhodospirillales bacterium | reverse complement strand
GACGGATTATAGGCGTAGACCAGTGACGTTCCATCAGTGTTATCGACCACATCTGAGATCTCCGAACCGGCAGGCGCACCGTTGCTGGCGTTGGTGCTGCTCCAAGCCTGTGCGGTCTGTGTCACCGTGCTGGTTGGGTTGTAGGCGTAGACCAGCGAGGTGCCGTCCGTATTGTCTACAACGTCCGAGATCTGCGCCCCGCTTGGTGCTCCGGTTGCTGGGTCGGTGGCAGTGTATTTGGAAGCTGTCTGTTTAACAGTGCTCGTGGGGTTGTAAGCATAAAGCAGAGCTGTGCCATCGGAATCGTCAACAATATCTGAGATCATCGCACCAGTCGCGTTGGTCGCACTGTAAGCGGCAACAGTCTCAGGGACGGTAACACTTGGATTATACGTATAGAGATACGAAGTCCCATCCGAATTGTTGACGATGGACGGGGACGGCGTGACGCCAGCAGCGGCGCTCACCGCAGCAGCAAGGTGGGTGCCGGTATAGGCAGAAATAACCGGGGCGAGGTTGTTCGACGCAACGGCTCCCTGGAGCGCCACCGCCGCCCCCGCCTGTTCAACCGTGTCGATCGCCGCCCCAGCGGTCAGCAAGGTCTGAGGCAGAGTTGCGTTAGCCGTCGCCTGAGAGTTTGCGAGCGCCTGTGCTGCGGCGGCCAGCGACGATGCCGCCTGTGCCGCGGACCCGGTTAGGCCCAGTCCCTGCATGGCCGCCACGGTGGTGGGATCGAACGTACCAGTGGACGCCGCCATCTCCGCGGCGAGTTTGCCGTAGATGTCGCCGGTGGCACCGGCCGCGGTCGCCAGCCTGACGACATTGGCGATGGTGGAGGCCAGAACGAAGCCCTGCTGCCCGCTTGCAAGGCCCTTCAAGGTTGCCAGCACCGGATCGAACGCCGACAGGTCCGTGTCGGCCGGAAGCCCGAGCGCCTTGTTCACGGCAAGCTCGGCGGTGGTGAGCGTGTCTCCGCTGGCGACCAGCTTCTGCACCAGTGTCGAGAGCGGCGTGATCGACGTGCCACCGGCCGGTGCCATCAGCGTCTGGGTGAAGGAGAGGCCGGTGAACGTGTCGGTGCCACCCGTCATCACCAGCGGCCCGTTCGGCGTTGTGGCGATGGTGAAGCGGCCATAGGCGTCGGTGGTGGCAGACACTTCACCTGCGTCGAGCACACCATTGCCGTTGGTGTCGATGAACACGGTGGCACCAGAGATGTAGCCATCGGTGGCCCGCCCGAGCGCGGGGACCGTCGTTGACGCCGTCGAGACCGTTTGCGCGACTGAGACTGGTTCGGCGCGGATATCGGAGGAAAACGGGCCAGCCTGATAGTGGACCGCGATCTCGATCTTGCCATCGGCGAGCTGGACAGCGGCAGGGGCCGAGTTGTCCGTGTCAAAACCGGTGGGCGGCGGTGCCACATGGAACACGATGCCCGAGGCGGTGCCGTCGGCGTTGAAGATTTGGGCATGGGTGTCTATGCCAACGACGTTGGTGAAGTTTGGGTTGGGGTTCAAAACGCCAATATCGTAAGCCAGCAGGAAGCGACCATCGGCGAGTGCGGCGAAGGCGGGCGGGGTGCTATCGCCGTCAGGCACGACGCCGAGTGTCGATTCGCCGACGATCTCGCTGCCGATCTTTGCCCCGGAAGGCATGTAGATCTGCGCGTGGGCCGCATCCGCCGCCGACCAGGCGACGACGAGATTGCCGTTCGTCAGCACCGCAAGCGCCGGTGCGTCGCTGGCGGCTGAAACCAGGATAGGCGCGCTCATCGTGTCGTCAGCATTGACCACCTGCCAGACGAGGCCGGTCGGAGAGGTTGTATCGCTTAGGGGCGGATCGGAGCGATACGCTATCGCGTAGGCCCCGTTTTGCAGTGCTACGACGCTGATTGGGTCATTGATGGCGTCGTATGGGCCCGCCGGCCCAATGGGAAGTGCCGCCCCGATCAGGGTGCCATCCGCGCCAACTCGCTGCGCCAGCAGCACAGGCGTGGTTTCGCTTCCGTCGTAGCCAAACGTGGTCATGACGACGGTGACAAACGATCCGTCGGACAGCGTGGCACTGGCGATCTGGTTGAAACCTGAATTCAAACTGCCGACGAAATGGGAATCCCCGACCGGTTTACCCGCGGCATCGAAGATTTCCGTGTACACGCCGCTGGTGATCCCGTAAGGAGCTGATAGGGCGGCGTGTATTTCTCCAAATGTGACGGCAAAGCCGCCGCCCGCCAATGCTGTGATGCTGCTGATGTTTTCAACCGAGACCAGGTCCGTGGTAGTCGTCCCGGTGGCGATGGCAGTCGCGGTGCCGGCCGGCGTGCCGTCAGCGTTCATCAACTGCACGGCAATGCTGAATGGCGTGTTGGTAGCGGAATACTGAGCTTGGACGGTCCATGCTACGGCGAACTTGCCGGTGGACAGCGCCGCGATATGCTCGTTGTACTGCTCAAAATAGGTATTCCCGTCATAGAGGCTTGTGCCGATCACGGCGGCGGGACTGACCAGGAACTGCGCACCCGGCACGGCCGGTCCGCCACCGGGCAGCGCAACCGGCGTGGCCGTGAAGGCCCGCCCCGCCGAGACCGCTTGCGCGACTGAGACTGGCTCGGCGCGGATGTCAGACGAAAACGGGCTCGTTTCGTAGCCGAACGCAAGCTCGACCGTTCCGTTGGCAAGCTGGGCTGCGGCCGGCTGGGTGTTGTTGTTGTTTCCGCCCGAGGCCGGCGGTCCAACGTTGAACACGCCGCCCGAAGCGGTGCCGTCGGCGTTGAAGATTTGGGCGTGGGTATCTACGTCGAGCAAGGTTCCGAATTTGGGGTTTAAAACCCCAATGTCGTAGGCCAGCATGAAGCGGCCATCGGCGAGTGCAGTGATTGCGGGTGCGTTGTAGTCGCCATTATCGTAGACGCCGAGCGTCGCTTCCCCGACGATTTCATGGCCCAATTTCACCCCGGCTGGAGTGTAGATCTGTGCATGGGGCGCATCCGCTGCTGACCATGCCACGACGATATTGCCATTTGTGAGCACCGCGAGTGCGGGCGAGCCTCCTGCGCTAGAAACCAGGATCGGCGCGCTCATCGAGCCATCAGCATTTACGACCTGCCACAGCAGGCCCGTTGGATCGGTTGTGTCGCTGGCGGGAGGATGGGCGGTGTACGCCACGGCGTACGCTCCGTTCTGCAGCCCTACCACGCTAACCGGAACAGAATTGCTGGCGTCGAATCCCGCCGACCCAATCGGAAGCGTCGCCCCGATCAGGGTGCCATCTGCGCCAACGCGCTGCGCCGCTAGCGTGGGCGCCGATAATGTTCCACCGTTCATGAAAGTGGAGACGCCGACTACGACGAACGATCCGTCGGACAGCGTGGCGCTGGCAATCGGTGGAGCCGGGCTCAAGGTGCCGACGAGATGGGAATCCCCCACAGCATTCCCCGACGCGTCGAAGATGGACGTATACAGTCCGTCAGTTCGTCCGTTCCCCACCAGCGCATAGGTTCGTTGGGCAAATGTGACGGCAAAGCGGCCGCCCGCCAGCGCCGTGATGCTGCTGATGTCTCCAACATCGACCAGATCGGTGGCGGTCAGCCCCGAGGCGATGGCAGTTGCGGTGCCAGCCGGCGTTCCGTCGGCGTTCATCAACTGCACGGCAATGCTGAATGGCGCGTTGCCTTGGGAATTATACGCTTGGACGGTCCAGCATACGGCGAACTTGCCGTTGGACAGCGCCGCGATATGCTCGTTGTACTGCCCCACATAGGTTTGACCGTCATAGGGGCTCGTGCCGACCGCGCCTGCAGGGCTGACCAGGAACTCGGTGCCGGGCACCGCAGGCCCGCCGCCAGGCAGCACCACCGGCGCGCTGGTGAAGCTCCGCGGCGCAGGAATCGCAGACGTCATCGCCAATGCTGCAACGCCGGCAAGCCCCACCGCCTGCGTTTGTGCAAGGCCATTGCCGGTCAGAGTGGAACCGCTTTTGCCGATCAGAGTGGAGCCGCTGTCGCCGATCAGCGTGGAGCCGCTGTTGCCGATCAGCGTGGAACCGCTGTCGCCGATCAGGGTAGAACCACTGTCGCCGATCAGCGTGGAGCCGCTGTCGCCGATCAGCCCGGTGCCCTCCAAGGCCGTCACGGGGTTCGCGCTTTGCGAGATCTGCGTGATCCCGTTGCCATCCTGGTTGATCAGGCCGTTGCCGTCCTGGTTGATCAGGGTGGAGCCGCTGTTCCCGATCAGCCCGTTGCCATCTTGATTGATCAGCCCATTGCCGTCCTGGTTGATCAGCCCGTTGCCGTCCTGATTGATGATCCCGCTTCCAACCTCGCTGTCCAGCGCCGTGATCAGGTTTTGCGACGATTGATCGAGTACGCCCGGCAACAGCGCGCCACCGGCCAAGGCGACCGACCCATCAGGATTGAATTTGCTGCCGTCGCTGAGCTGAACGCCGCTGGTGCCCAGGGTGTAGCCGCCGGCTGGCAATTGGATCGAGACGCCTTCGATGACCAGGGCGCTCGGCTGCAGCTTGTCACCGACATCGGCAACACCCATCAGCAGGTTGAACACGCCGGATGTGGCGATGTTGAACGTCATCTGGTACGAGGTAACGCCGGTCTTGACGAAGTAATTCTCCGTCGCCCCGAGCAGACCCACGCTTTGCCCGGTCGCCGCCTTTAGCATTCCGAAGGCGAAATCATTGTACTGCGTGTCACCCGCATAAAAATCATAATGGATGACCAGCTTCTCGCCCGCGACAAGGTTCAGGTTCGCGTAATCGACTGTTTGCAACGATTGCGCGTAGTTCGGCCCAAGGCTGTTCAGCAGCGTAAGGTCACTGTCATTGTTGAACGGCGTGTAAGCGAGCTGGTCGTAAAATGAGTTTCCGGTAACAAGCAGGATACTCCCCTCGGACCCGTATGCATGTGTCAGTGTGGAATTGGAATTTGATGCAATCTTTGCGGTGAGTGGATTGACCAGAAAGGAAAGTGTGGGAGGTGGAGCAAGGGGGGAGGGCAAGGAAGTGATTCCTGGTTCGTTAAAATTGTATTAACGGTGCAGCACGTATTTTGATGAGGCAATGTTTAA
Source organism: uncultured Rhodospirillales bacterium (assembly GCA_903823665.1). GTDB lineage: Bacteria > Pseudomonadota > Alphaproteobacteria > Acetobacterales > Acetobacteraceae > CAIQQQ01. The sequence goes on along the minus strand of CAIJTR010000099.1, from coordinate 4,535 downwards.
ATTGCTAAAATTATAAATACAGTGCGACACAAATTTTACATCCTCTAATGAGCTAAAAAAAATTAGTGGTATTGACGTAATTTGGAATCGCTATTTTTTTATTTATGAACTTACTGAAACGTTTTCAATGTAATTATATTTTTTATTTAAATTACTCACGCTTGCTAATATGGTTCGTTCTTGCATATGATTGGGTTATCGAAATTTTTAGGGATGTATATTTTCTAACAATGCGAACTTTTCGCTATCTATTCGGTAACTTTGCCGTTGAACCAGCCACGCGGAGGCTCACCGAGAATGGGGTTGCGGTAAAGCTTAGCAGCCGCGCCTTTGACCTGCTGCTCGCGCTGATCGAGCAGCGCCACAGGCCGATGACCAAGGAGGAATTGCGCCAGAGAATTTGGCCGGAGGGTGATATTGGTGACAACAATCTCACCGTTGCCGTCTCCACCCTGCGCAAAACGCTGCGTGAGCCGCTGCACCAGCAGACGACCATCCGAACCGTGTCCGGTCGCGGTTATCGCTTTGTCGCAGACGTCGAGATAACGGGTGGCGGCACTCTTGATGCGGCGAGTTCGAGCATCGCCCCATCAGCGCCAACGCCTCCCCCCTTGCCCATCGTCGATCGCCCCAGCATCGCCGTCATGCCGTTCGTCATGCTGGCCTGCGAGCCTGCCGACGCGCATTTTGGGGAGGGTGTGGCCGAAGATATTATCACAGAGTTGTCGCGCAATCGCTGGTTGTCCGTCATCGCCCAACAATCGTCGGTCACACTCAGCACTACGCAAACCCCCATCGCCGACATCGCAGCTGCGTTCGATGTTCGTCACGTGCTGAAATGCAGCATACGCAAACTCGGCAGCCGGGTGCGCGTGAACATTCAACTGGTGGATCCTGCCGGCCATGTGCTCATGGCGCAGCGCTTCGACCTGTGAATAAGCGTCAGCGTGGGACCCCGGCAAACGTCGCCAGATCAACGGCTTGTCGTGCCTATCGGCGCTGGGAACCCGTACTTATTGACACAGGGGGCATGGACACCCAAGGTAGGCGAGCGGCTCAAGGCGCTGGAGGCGCGTGAGATTGAGCTTCAAAGGGAGTTGAAGGAAGCGCAATCCCCTGCCCCTCGACCGGTGGTAACGGCCGATGGCGCTGAGCTCTACAAGGCGCGGGTGGCGAACCTTGAGGCCGCCCTGAATGATCCGTTGGTCCGCGACGAGGCCGGCGAGGCCTTGCGTGAGCTCATTGAGAAGATTGTGCTGACGCCGGATGCCTCGGCTGAGGGTGGCCTTGCTGCGATTTTGCACGGCGTGCTAGCGGCTATTCTCAACCTTGCGGCTGCACCGGCCCCCAAACAGAAACTCCCGAGAACGGGTGTTCTCGGGAGTCAACTGTCGTTGGTTGCGGGGACCAGATGCCACCTATACCGAACAACTTTCCGAGCCTCCTAAGCCGTAGAGGTTATCGGGCGACGCGACCGACAATGCCATTATTCCACCGTGCCCATTTGACGCTGACGGATGTTGCTAAGTCAGCTGACTTTGACGACGGAGAATCGGAAAACACCTAAACGGAATGCCAGTGCGCCTGTGACATGACTTGCCGCCTCAGGTGACAGGCTCCAGCTGCTAGGCACGTCGTGTCGGCGATTGGCAGCTGCCTCGCCCGTGCTACCGTTGACCGCAAATCCTCCCCGCGCACCAGCCCATCAGCCACGGAGCGGCAAATCAAGGTGTCTAGCACGTGGCGCAGCAGGTCCGCATCATGGAAGAGATGATCCCTGGTTTGGAAAAGGTCGACTGGGGGTCATGTGTTCGGACTGTTTTGTGCGTAACGCGTCCGCCTCTTCAGGTGGGTTCCGGGATCCACTTGCGGGCTTACGGCCTTGATGGCCTTCGACCTATACGGGCTCCGTGGATCGTCGGATCGACCGATTAACATCTCCGGCTTGTCCGCCTTGCACCGGCGGCATCGAAAGCGGGTCACGCGACGGCCGATGCTATCTGTGCACCGGCGAGGGGTCCCAGCGCTGATCTGCGCAATAAGTAATTGTTTTTCAGAGCTATGTCGAAGTTCCACGCCGTTGTAGTTTTTGCAACTGGCAACGCAGCGACGGTAACTTGCGAGGAGATTTCGTTTGGCTGTTGGGCGGCGGGATTATTCAGTGTGCGGAGGCGGTCAGGCTGTCGCGCAGGGTATGAACCAAGCCTGCATCGAGCGGGGCGGCGGAGTTCCCCCAACTGGTCCGGATGTAGCTGAGCACGGCGGCGATCTGCTGATCGGACAGTTTCCATCCGAAGGCTGGCATGGCGGGTGCCGTTGGGGCCGTATCGGTCGCGACCGAGGCGGCACCGAGCAGCACTGCGCGCACCAGATTGATCGGATCAGACGCCTGAATGCTCGGCGCATGCGCGAACGCTGGGGCCAAGCCGTCAACACCGGTGCCTTGGCCGGTGTGGCATGCGGCACATTGCTGATCGTAGACGGCAGCGCCGAGTTGCATGACCGCGCCGTCAACCGAAGGCGGTGCGATAGTGGGCTGGCCCGGCTGGTCTTTCAGATAGATGGCAATCGCCCGCCGATCCGCGTCCGTGAGCTTTGACGTGGAAACGGATACGACCTCTGCCATAGGCCCGGTGGCTGCGGCGAAATCATTGTGACCGGATTGCAGGTAGAGTGCGATCTGCTCGACTGACCAGCCGCCAATGCCGGTATGGGTATCGCCGGTTAAATTTGGCGCAAACCATTGGTCCAAGACGCCGCCTTGCAACAGGCGCGATCGCTCGTCGCCGCCGAGACTGGTTTTGGCGGTGTGGCAGGCACCGCAATGGGCCAGTCCCTCCACCAAATAGGCACCTCGATTCCAGGAGTCTGATTTGCCGGCAACCGGCACAAACCGGCCTTCGGTGAAGTTCAGGGAATTCCAGACCCGCATGCTTGCACGGATATTGAACGGAAATGGCAGTTGATTGGATTTGATCTTGTTTCTGACTGGCGGCAGCGTTTTGAGCCATGCATAAATAGCCAGCACGTCGGCGTCCGTCACCTTGGTGAAATACGGATACGGAAACGCCGGATAAAGATGGCCGTCTGATGATATGCCGGTATGCATATCCCCCAGAAATTGTGCATCCGACATTCGGCCGATACCGGTCTTTATGTCTGGCGTAATATTGGGCGAGATCAGCGTGCCGAACGGAGTCTGGATCGAAACGCCACCGGCATACGCAGCGCCACCTGGAGCGGTATGGCAGGCAGCACAGTCACCGGCAACAGCGAGGTAGCGGCCCTGCTCCACTTGCGCTGGATCGGCAGCCATACTCGTCGTCGGGCTCATCAATAGGGCGGCGGCGGCGATCCGGACCACCCAAATGACGCTCATGCCGGCACCAATGGGCCACGGGATTTCAGATATTTCGTCTTGATCGCATCCGCCGCCCAATAGGCGAGTGCTCCCACCGTGCCCGTTGGGTTATACCCCGCGTTCTGTGGGAAGGCGGTGGCACCCATCACGAACAGATTGGGCACGTCCCAGCTTTGCAGATAGCGGTTCAGGGCGCTGGTTTTGGGATCAGCCCCCATGACGGCACCTCCGCACAAATGCGTGGTTTGATAGGGTGTGACGGAATAAGGCCCGGTGCGTGGATGCTTCACCACCTGGCGAGGGCCCATCTTCTTCACGATCTCGCCCAGCCGGTCGGTCAGGAATGCCGACATTTTCAACTCGTTCTGATGAAAATCAAAATTCATCCGCAAGAGCTTGCGGCCAAGTGGATCGGTGTATGTCGGGTCCAGATCGAGGTAATTGCCGCGATAGCTGTAGGAACTGCCATGCGTGTTGAAGCTGTAGGAACTGAGGTAATTCTCCGCCACCGACTGCTTCCATGCCGCTCCCCAAGTCGGTGTGCCCGGCGGGGTGAGCGTGCCGAGAATGGACCTCCCGCCAGTTTGGGTGGCACCCATGAAGCCTCCGCCGACGAAGCCCAGTTTGGAATGGTCGAAATTATCGCCGTTGAAATCGTCAATCAGCATGCCGACAGCACCTGAAGCCACGAACGGGTTGAAGTTCTTGTCGGCGAAGAACGCATCGATGCCCGATGTGGTCTGATAGGAGTAGTTGCGGCCGATCACGCCTTGATTGGTCGTAGGGTTGTACGGCGTGCCAATGCCGGACAGCAGCAGAAGGCGGACGTTGAAGATCTGAAATGCGCAGAGCAGCACTATATCGGCTGGCTGCTCCCACTCCTCCCCCGCCGCGTCGGTGTAGGTGACGCCAGTGGCACGCTTGCCGGTGCTGTCTGTGTTGATACGGGTCACCTCGCATTGCGTGCGCGCAGTGAAATTCGGGTGGCGGACCAGCACCGGCAGGATCGTGGTCTGTGGGCTGGCCTTGGAGTAATTACCACAGCCGAACCACTCGCAAAACCCGCAATAGGTGCATGGCCCGAGTTTCACGCCCAGCGGATTGGTGTAGGCCTGCGACATGTTGCCAGATGGTTGCGGGAACGGATGGTAGCCGCTGTCACGCGCTGCGTCAG
>CAIJTR010000098.1 GCA_903823665.1 uncultured Rhodospirillales bacterium | reverse complement strand
GACCGATACAAGCTTCGCAGCTATGATCTACCTTGGCTCTGCACTCATCAATTCACGATGAATCTCAACAGGCCCTAGATTGTCGTCGGATGCACTCAACTATTTATGGGGCGAGGCCGACGCCGTAAATATCAGCGAGATCCCAAAACCAGTTCTGATCGAGATTGGTCTCACGCGTTGCTTCTAGGACAGCCCCCGCAGCGCGATCGAAGATCGCGTAGCATAAGGCTGTGTCATCGTGGCGGGCATTGTAGGCAATGCCATCAAATTGCTCAGGGTGCTCGTACAGCGCCTTTGACCATGCCTGCGGGCTATCGTAAGGCTTTCCTCCGTGGACCACCTGCGCGGTTGCGCCAATCTGCGCGAGCCCTGGTCCGGCCATTTTCGCGAGCTTCAGTGGTTGCAGAACCTTCAGGGTGACATATGCCTTTCTAGCGAGCAGGTCAGTTGGCAATAAAGTGGGACCCGGATTGCGAAGGAATGTCTCCGCGAATGCGCCACTCGCCTCTTTGGCGACATATAGTACGCCGTAGCCGTCATCCGGCGCGTTCAGGCGGCCATCCCGACCCCGATCAAAGTAAAGCGGATTATAAGCCGCGCTGAAAAAGCGATGCAGGATATCGTTGGCAAGCAGATTGACTTCCTGTGGCTTTCGCTTGGCAAGATCCGCCGGTGGGAGGGGGGAGGGCTCGGGCGAGATTCCGATCACCCGCCCTGCAGGCCCATGCCTCGCGCAGCCGATACAACTAGATCGACATCGCCATCGCTCAGCACCTCGATTGGTTTGCGACCACCGAGCCGATTGTCAGATCGCACTAGGAAATTAAGGATCGCCCAAGGATTGCGGGTAGGCAATGCTTCCTGGATTTTCTTTAGTCCCGGCACAACGCCCTCTGCGGTAAACTGCATGACAGGATATCGACGCCGATTGCTAGGACCGGGAACGGCTAGGAGGCTGCCTTCTTTGACCCGCTTTTCCAAAGCTTGGCGCGAGATACCGCTGAGGAGCAGTTGCACTTCGCTTGGTTCGAAGGCACCGCCTGCTTCCTTCAAGTCCTCTTCCGCAATCTTTAGGCCTTGGAGTAGCGCGCGAGCGCGAGAGTTTGGCAAATAAGCAGAAGGCTTGATGCTGGTTTCGACCTCTTTGGTCTCACCGGGCTCCGATGCAGATGCTGGTCGAGTCAATTTAATCCGCCCGGTAGCCCAATGCTTCAACTTCTTCTTCGCCGTAGGGCTCGTCGCCGTGAACACGACTTTGACGCCTGGAGGCGGCATCTTCAGCCCAAATTTCTTCACCTCAGCCCTGGGGAGCGCGAAAGAATAAACTTTGGAAATGATCTTAGCGCTAGCGCCTCGAGCTGATTTGACCGAGGCAGACGCTTTTGATCGACACTTCTGAGATAGGGCCATTTGTTCCTCGGACTACGTAAATGTAGTCGCCGGAACACAAAACGTCAACTTCGACAACTTCGACAACCTTTATGCTGGACGAAAGGTCCTTTCAATCGTGGCCATCAGAAAGCCTCGAGTGCGCATTCGACCCGGCTGGGGCGGCCAGGCAAACGAATGGCCGGTTTTGGAACTGCTCGAAATCACCAAGAAGGACTGCCGAGACCGCAAACAGCTGCCAAAGGCAATAATCATTCATTTCCGCTTCCCACTAAACCCAGACATTCCGCTATCCTTCTGAGACAGCCTCTCAGCGGCATGCACCCGTAGACGCATCCGGCTCGTCCCCCATATCCCCAACATGACCGACCTTTTTCCGCCCACCCGCGAAGCCGCCCTCGCCCGGCTGCATGATTTCACCCCAAGCATGGGCCGCATCTATGCCCATGGCCGCAACACCGATGCGGGGCCAGACGAACGGCAAGACGTGTCGATGCTCTCCCCCTACATCCGCCGTCGCCTCATCACCGAGGCCGAAGTCGCACGCGCCGCGATCAACGCGCATGGCGAGGCGGCGGAGAAATTCGTCCACGAGGTCGTCTGGCGCAGCTATCACAAAGGCTGGCTGGAACAGCACCCGAGCGCGTGGACCGACTATCTCAGCCAGGTCCGCCACGGCGAAAACCGCCTCGCCACCGAGAGCGGGCTGCGGCGCGTCTATCACGATGCCTGCGAGGGTCGCACCGGCATTGACGGGTTTGACGACTGGGCGCGCGAACTGGTGGCGCGCGGCTGGCTGCACAACCACGCCCGCATGTGGTTTGCCAGCATCTGGATCTTCACCCTCCGCCTGCCCTGGGCGCTGGGTGCGGCGTTCTTCATGCGTCATCTGCTCGACGGTGATCCCGCCAGCAACACGCTCGGCTGGCGTTGGGTCGCGGGCCTGCACACCCGCGGCAAGCATTACGTCGCCCGGGCCGACAACATCGCCCGCTACACCAATGGTCGCTTCAATCCCCAAGGCCAACTCGACGAAGCGCCCGAACCGCTGGAGGAGCGGATCACGCACGAACGCATCCGCCTGCCAGAGCCGGGCATGATGCCAGTCGGTCCATTCGTCTGGCTGCTGCATGACGAAGATCTGAGCCTGCATCTGCCCGACGCTCAGGAGATTGCGGTGTTCAGCCTGCCGCAGGGTGCTGACCCGGTGCAGCGGTTCACGAGCGGCGCAGTGGCCGATGCCGTGGTCCGGCTCGGCAGGCCCGTCATGTCACTCGCACCCAATCAGCTCGCAGACTGGGTAAAGGCGCAAACTCTTCCGGTCGTCACCGCCTGGGCTCCCATCGGGCCGATGGCGACATTGCTGGAAGACCTCAAAATCACCCGCATCCGCTCGGAGTGGGACAGCGCCATCTGGCCGCACGCCACCCGCGGGTTCTTTCAAGTCAAGGCGAAGTTGCCGGACCTGCTACCGCGGTTAGTGGCTTGATCTTCTTATGCTCATCCGCCGCCCGCCAGAGATACCAAGCAGCCGTGCTGCGATAAGGCGCCCAGGGCTGACCGAGTTCCGCAAGCACCTTCGGCTTCGGCTGCTCTCCCAGCCCGTGAAGGATTTTGTAGCCCTCGCGCACGCCGAAATCATCGACAGGCAACACATCAGGCCGGCCCATATCCATCAGCAGCATCTCCACCGTCCAACGACCGACGCCACGAATGGTCACGAGACGGGTGATCAGCATGTCATCGTCCAGCGCGTGCAACTCGTCACGCTCCGGCACCACCCCCTCGGCGGTTTTGAGCGCAATGTCGCGGATCGCGGCAATCTTGCTGAAGCTGAAGCCAGCTGCGCGCAAGTCCGCCTCAGGCTGCGCCAGAATATGCGCCGGCGGCGGGAAATCATGCTCGGGGAACAGCCCCAGAAACCGGTTGAAGATCGTCTCCGCCGCACGCCCATTCAACTGCTGATGCGCAATCGCCCGCACCAGTTTGGCGTAGGGTGAACGCCCGTCATCCGGCTTCTCCACGCGCGGCCCCACCCGCTTGATCAGCACCTTGAACTTCGGACAAACGCGGGAGAGGTGACGCTCGGCTTTCTGATGCATGCTTCACCCGATCGCGATGGAAGCGGTGCCAACCACCCATGCGATCAGCGCCACGGGCCACATAATCCGCCAAATTTGTGACGGCGTCACGCCCCCGCCAATCAACCCGCCGCCCACGGCAGTCAGCTGCGGGCTCAGGATCAGCGCCAGCGTGCCGTTCTGCACCCCTGGCAAAACCGTGGCACCCAGCCCTGCGGATACGCCAAGTGCGGCCTGCAACGGCATCATCGCCGAATTTGCGCCAACATTGGTTCCGGCGAAAAAGCCCGAGATCACGGCGAGCAAAGGCGACGCATAGGGGGCAGCAGACCCAAACTCCGACACCAAAGCAGCCGCCAACGCCACTGGAATGCCCGCATTGCCCAACACCCGTGCGAGTAGAACAAAGCTGATCAACGCCACCGCAGGCCGTTTCCCGCGCTGCAACGCCGTCCACGCAAAGCCGGGGCCGCGACGAGTGACAGCCAACATAATCAGCGCCGCCAGCCACAACGCCACCATCGCATGGTTCAACGGTAGCCCCGGTAGACCGGGGTAAGGCCGAAACGCCGGTGCGCCATGCCAAGCCTGACTCGCCAAAAGCAAGCTCGCCAACAAGAGATAAGGTGCCGACGCGGTCAACATGCGCCCGACATCAGCACCGCTCCTGGGTGGATTTGCCATCAACAGCCGCACGGACAGCACCAAACCGCACGCCAACATCCCGCAAAGCTGCCACGGCAAGAATCGGTGCGCCACAATCAGCAAGGCCGCCATCAGCAGCACCCAGCAAGCCTGCGCCAAGCGGGCACCGCAACTTATCTGCAATCCAGCCAGCCCGGCCCACCACCAAAATAATGGAAGCAACAACATCCAGCTTGGTGCCAGCAACAACGCACTGCGCGTCGCGAGAAGTTGCGGATCCATTCCCGCCAGCGCCGCCCCAATAGCAGTGCCCGGTCCAAGCCCTCCCCAGGGAATGATGGTTTGCGACAACAACGCAATCGCCACCGCCGGAGCACCCTTCAGCCCCAACACGCGCAAAGCACCCATCACAAACACAATGCCCACGCCAAACCCGGTCACTGCCTCGGTGAACGGGCCGAGCATGAAGGCCGCCGTGAAAACCTCGTCCGCCGGGTCACCCTGAGCGTGCGCCACCCGCGCCCCAGCCCGATGCTGAACAGCGGCATGAAACACCAGCCCGCCGGTGATGATTCCCACTGGAATGAGCGCCAGCCAAATGCCCTCAGCCAAACTTTGGCCAATGAAGCCCCCAACCGCTGCGGCGTCACCGAGCTTCAGCCAAGCCGCAGGCAATGCCAGCACAAACGCCACCGCACACGACCAGACCGGCCCAACCCGACCCGTGGCAAGCAGCGCCACAAGGGCGATCAGAGGCAAGGCCTGAATGAGCAACATTATTCACATTCTGCCCGGCCCTGCCGCTTCACAACAGGTAGTAAAGCAAACGTGACGTCAGATCCGTCATGCGCTGCATTCGTAACTTGAACGGCGCGATAGAGTGGGGGCATATTGCATGCACCATACAAGGAGCCGGAAAATGGCCCCCATCTATAGGTTCACCACCCGCGTAAGTGACACTGAGCGCGATGACCACCAACGGCAAACAATGGCCCTCGCAGGGCTCGCCGTGTCTTTGGCATTGGTTGTGGCCGGCGTTTTCCTCGCCAAACATCTGCACCATGCTGCCAGCATTGAAGATTGCTTACTGCAGGGCAGAGTAAACTGCGATTTGCTGGTCGGGGATTTCCGCTAATCCAATTCGCGTTTGCGTGATCGCTGATCTGTGCCACGCTCTCTTGATAACGGGAGGGCAAAGATGCGTATCGCCGATATGGACTGGCAGATGGTCGAAGATTGGACACGATCAGATGATCGGTGTGTCCTCCCGCTCGGCAGCACGGAACAACATGCAAGCCTGTCATTGTGCGTGGACGTCATTCTCTCCGAGCGCGTCTCGGTAGAAGCAGCGCATGATTTGGGCGTGCCTGTGTTCCCCGCCATGCCGTTTGGCATCGCCCCTTACTTCCAGGCGTTTCCGGGCAGCATCACCATTCGTGTATCAACCTATGTCGATCTCGTGCGCGATGTGCTCGACAGCCTCAAACGTTCGGGCTTCCGCCGCATCCTCATCGTCAACGGCCATGGCGGCAACCAGCCCGCCGCCGCTTTGGCGCAGGAATGGATGATGGACAACGCGGATTGCCGCGTGCGCTTCCACGACTGGTGGCGGGCCCCGAAAACCTGGGCTGCCGTTCAGGAAACCGACCCCCAGGGCAGTCACGCCAATTGGATGGAAAACTTCCCCTGGACCCGGCTCGCCACCACCCAGGCCGACGCGGTGAAGGACATGGTCGATACCAACCAGCTCAAAACCCTGCCGCCGTTCGAGGCCCGCCAATTGCTCGACGACGGCAGCTTCGGTGGCCGCGCGCAGCGGTCTGACAATGAAATGCTGGCAATTTGGGAGGTGGCGGTGGCGGAAACGCGCTCGCTGATCGAAACATGGTAAAAGTGCTGATCTGGGGTGCCGGTGCCATCGGCGGCACAGTCGGTGCCTTCCTCACACGAGCGGGCCACGACATCACCTTTGTCGATATCGCAGCCGACCACGTGGCCGCCATCAATGCCCATGGCCTGCGTATCACCGGCCCGGTGGATGCGTTCACGGTGCAGGCACCCGCCTTCACACCAGATCAAGTGCGCGGCGAGTGGGACCACATCTTTTTGTGCGTCAAAGCCCATCATACCAAAGCCGCCTGCACCGCACTCGCCCCACACCTCACCGCCGGCGGCTACGTGCTCTCGCTGCAGAACGGTCTGAACGAGTTGGAAATTGAACAGATCGTGGGCCGCCCCCGCACAATGGGTGCCTTCGTCAATTTCGGGGCCGATTGGATGGCACCCGGCGAGATCATGCTCGGCAACCGTGCCGCCGTGGTGCTCGGTGAACTCGACGGTCAAATGACACCCCGGCTGGCCGATCTGCTGACGCTCATGCACGATTTCGAGCCTGATGCGATCAGCACGCCGGACATCTGGGGCTATCTCTGGGGCAAGCTCGGATACGGAGCCATGCTGTTCGCCCAGGCGCTCGGTCAGGCCTCCATAGCTGACTGCCTTGGCAATCCCGCCTTGTTCGGCCTCTGGCGTAAGATGGGCGGTGAAGCGGTAGCCGTGGGTCTTGCTGAAGGAGCCAAACTGCGTGGCTTCAACGGCTTCGACCCCGCCGCCTTCATGCAAGGTGCCACCGAAGCCCAGGCCCAGGCCAGCGTCGATGCCATGGTCGCCTTCAACGCCACCAGCGCCAAGACCCATTCCGGCGTCTGGCGTGATCTTGCCGTTCGCAAGCGACAGACCGAGGTGGATTCGCAGATTGCGCCGATCTCCATCATCGGTGCCCGCCACAACATCCCATGCCCCGCCATCGACCGTCTGGTGACGATGATCCACGAGGTCGAAGCCGGCACCCGCCCCATGACAGACGCCAATTTGCTGGAGCTTGCAGCCACATGAATATCCGTTTTGATGACCGCGTCGTTGTCGTGAGCGGGGCCGGTCATGGGCTGGGCCGCGCCATCGCGCACGCCTTCGCTGATCTCGGTGCGACCGTGCATGTGTGCGACACCAATGCGGAGAATCTCGCGGTCACAGCGCAAGGTCGGAACATCCACACCGCAATAGTCGATCTCACCGACCGAGCAGCCGCAGCGGCCTGGATTGGCGGCATCAAGGGTCGCATCGACGTGCTGGTGAACAACGCAGGTGGCGTCGCAGGCCAGGCGCCGCACCCGCTTGAGGAGATATCTGACGAGGACTGGGACCGCATCTTCGCCATCAACGTCAACGCCGCCATGACATTGTGCCGCGCCGTGGCCCCCCGCATGAAGGCTGCCGGAAACGGGCGGATCATCAACATCAGCTCCGGTGCCGGGCTTCAGGCCTCCCTCACCGGCATTCAGGCCTATTGCAGCACCAAGCACGCGGTGATCGGTCTCACCCGCCAGCTTGCCCATGAATTCGGCCCGCATGGCATCACGGTAAACTCCGTCGCCCCCGGCTTCATCCGCAGCAATCCAGACACCGAGAAGCAATGGGACCGCTACGGCTCCGACGGTCAGGCGGCACTCGTCAACCGCATCGCCCTCAAGCGCCTTGGCTCGGCAGCCGACATCGCCAACGGCGTGATTTTCTTCGCCTCTGAACTTGCCGACTTCGTGAACGGCCAAATTCTATCGGTCGACGGCGGCCGATAGCGCGGTTTACCAAGGCCGGAGGTAGAGCTACCGTGCTGGTCATCGTGGGGGCAAAGCCAGCCGACACGCAATGACGCCATCACAAAAGGGGAAATGACCACATGCGGTCACATAAAAAATCAATCACAGCCGGCGTTGCATTGCTGGCATTGACGGCACTTGCCGGACCCGCAGCCAATGCCGCCGACATCCGTGTCGCCTGCTACTCCGACGGCAACGAATGTGAGGCCACCGAGGCACTCTCCGCCCGCTTCATGAAGGACAATCCAGACATCAAGGTCGTCATCGACAAGATGCCATACAAGTCCATCGTCGAGAGCCTGCCGGTGCAGCTCGCCGCGGGTCAAGGTCCGGATGTGGCGCGCGCCACGCTGTTCGGCCCGATCATGAAGTATTTTCTCGACCTCACGCCGTATCTGAAAGACCCGAAATACATCGAGGCCAATTTCGGCGCGCCGATGGCCTGGCAGCGTTCCGGCCCGGATGACCACGGCATCTATGGCATTCCCACGCAGCTGACAGTGACTGGCCCGATCGTGAACAAGACGCTGTTCGAGCAGGCCGGCGTGCCGCTGCCTGGGCCGAAAGCGACATGGGATGATTGGGCGGCGGCAGTGGAAAAGGTTGCCAAGGCGACCAAGACCCCGTTCGGCATGGCCTGGGATCGCAGCGGCCACCGGCTGGCTGGCCCAGCCATTTCCTATGGTGCAAAATATTTCGCAGCCGATGGCTCACCGGCGGTGGTTGATGACGGCTTCAAGGCGCTCGCCAGCCGCTACGTGAAGTGGAACCAGGATGGCGTGGCCGACAAGGAAGTCTGGGCTTCGTCCGGCGGCGGCTACCGCGATGCATTCGAGGAATTCTCGAACGGCAAGATCGTGATGTACCTCTCCGGCAGTTGGCAGCTCACCCGGCTGCAAAAGCAGATCGGCGATGCGTTCGATTGGACGGTGATGCCCAACCCGTGCGGCCCGGCTTCGTGCTCCGGCATGCCCGGCGGCGCTGCGTTCGTGGCGTTCAAGGGCACCAAGAGCCCGAAGGAAGTGGCGCGCTGGCTGGAATGGATTGCCTCTGAACCCGTTTATGCCGAGTTCATGTCGATGACCTCGAACATCTCGGGCCATGCCGGTCTGCAGAAGGGTGGCGTGAAATACAACCTCACGCCCGCTGGCAACGCCGCCATCAACGCATTCACCGCCAACGTGCAGACGCTGTCACCAGTGGCATACAAGCTCGTCGGCAACTCTCTCAACGCATCGATCTACTCAGCAACGGCGGACCGTCTGAGCCAAGCGATGACCGGGCAGATCACGCTCGATCAGGCCTATCAGCGCATCACCTCCGATGTGGCGGACGCAGCGGCGGCGGCGGCGAAGAAGTAACGTCTGCTGTCAGACGCGCGGAAAAGGCCCGGTGCAAAACGCCGGGCTTTTTTTCTGTTCACCGATAAGCCAAGCCTATCGAGGGGGATTGGAAAGCCGCTGGCTCCCGAAGTAGGACTCGAACCTACGACCTAGCGATTAACAGTCGCGTGCTCTACCAACTGAGCTATTCGGGACCACCAGCGGGACGCCCGTATAGCGTTGTCACTGGCAGGACGCAAACCCCGCAGGCGATATTTCTGCAAACCCAGCTATGCAAGCCGCCGCGCACCCTCCGCGGACAGATATGCTGGCTCACCCCGAACGAAAACAGCCACCGAATCGCGTGTGGCAGGATCGACCACCACAACATCCGCCCGCTTGCCATCGGCAATCACGCCGCGATCGGTCAAAAGCGCCGCAGCAGCTGGGTTTGCGGAAACCAGCGCCCAGGCCTGCGCCAAATTGAGCTTGCCGCGATCGGCCAACATGAACGGGGCGGCCAGCAGGCACGGGTAATAATAATCAGACACGAGCACCGAGCAGATGCCGCGCTCCGCCGATTCGGCTGCCGACATCCAGCCCAGATGCGAGCCGCCGCGCACCACATTGGGGCTGCCCATCACAATCGCATTGCCCAGGCTGCGGGCATATTCACCAACCGGCCCGGTTACAGGGAACTCACTGATCCCAGCCCCCCGCGCCTGAAATTCCTGACGCATCTCGATGCTCTCGTCATCATGGCTTGCCATCGGCAGGTTATGCGCCCGACATAAAGCGGCCAGCCGGTCGAGTGCTTCCGGAACCTCATCGGCCCGCCCCGCCACATTTTCGGCCAAAGCCTGGAACGCCGGCAACTTCATGCCCGCGCGACCGGCATATTTCGCCCCCTCAAACGGGCTTTCCAATTTCTTCAGGATCGACGCCATATGGTCGTTGAATGCGAGCAAATGCACCCGCCCGGCTTCAATATCGGCCACCGCCTCATCCAGTGCTTCAAGGTTGAAGGCCTCCCAGCGCAGATGCACCTTCATGTCACACACCCAAGGCCGGGCAGCCATTGCCTTCAGCAGCGCCCGCCACGCCTCAATGCTGCGCAGCCCCGGCTCCCACGAAAGGGTCACGCTGTGAAAGGCCGTGGTGATGCCGCAGCCAAGCAATTGCCGCTCCGTCTCCACCAGCGCGAACACCGGGTCGAACGGCACATTCGGGCGCGGCTGCATCTGCCGCTCGAACCCATCGCCGTGGATGTCCACAATGCCGGGCAGCACCAGCAATCCGCTCGCATCGAACCGGCGTGCGCCAGTCGCAGGCTCAGCAAACACGCCCCCCGCCATGCCCACATCACCCGGGGCCAGAACGCCATGGCGCAGCACGGTGCCGCCGGCGACACAAAAATTGCTCATGGTCTATCCTATGGTTCAAACACAATTTGCACACGCGGCGTGGGGTAGCGGCCGGTGCCGTATTCCACCACCTGCCCCTCTGCATCCACATTGACGTTCTCGGTCACCAGAATCGGCTGATTGCGCGGCATCCGCAGCATCGCGGCCTCCTGCGGCGTCGGCAGCCGGGCTGAAACCCGCGTCACCTGCCGCCGATAATCCGCCAGCCCGCAGGAGGCCAACGCCTCACTGATACCGAGGCCAGACTGCAACACAGCCAGCAATCCTGGAAAACGCCGCTGCGGGAAATGATGCCGCCCGATGCTCACCGGCCGATCGTCCGCAAAGCCCAGCCGTTCCAGCACCACAATCTTCGCCCCTGCCCGCAGCCCCAGCCCCGCCGCCACATCCTTGTCCGCCGCGATCTCCCGCAGATCGAGCACCTGACCGGACGGCTCGCGATTGTGCCGCCGTATCCATTCGGCGAAACGGGTGCGGCTGGAGATCGCATAATCCAGCACATCTTCGGCCACGAAACTGCCGCGCCCCTGCTCCACCCGCACGAGCCCGCTGCGGCTTAACTCCTCCAGCGCCCGCCTGATCGTGTGCCGATTGACACCGAAGCGGGCCGACATCTCCGCCTCCGTCGGCAACTTGCTGCCCGCAGCCAGACTGCCATCGGCGATCTCGCCAGAAAGCGTCCGCTCAATCTGCCGCCACACCGCAACGCCAGGCTCTCGCGCCAGATCATCCATGTTCACACCAACTTCACGCACAGTACCATCTAGCCGTGCTCATTGGAGTTGACGATACCTGCCTTGGGCATTATTTGTCTAGATGTCTACACATCGACAAGGTCTGTCATGCCCTCGCCCGACGCCTCCAAAACCCCAAGGCAACGCTGGATGGCCGTGCTCGCCCGCGCCAGTGCTGCCGAAATCATGCCACTTCTCAACGCGCTTCCAGAACTTCCCAGCCATATTCGTCTGCGTGGCCCGGAGCCCGGCATGGTCATGGTGCGCGGACGTGCCGGTGGCGGCGGTGAGGCGTTCAACCTCGGCGAAATGTGCGTCATCCGCTGCACCGTGCACGACAGCGATGGCCGCGTTGGCCACGCCTATGTCGCCGGGCGAGACACCGCCCAATCCGAACTCGCCGCCCGGCTCGACGCCCTTCTGCAAGACGGCGTCTGGCATGACCGGATCGAAAGCGCCGTCATCGCCCCGCTGGCTCACGGCCAGGCCGAACGCCTCGCCGCCGACGCCCGCAAGGCCGCGGCAACCCGCGTTAAGTTCTTCACCCTGTCCAACATGCGGACCACCTGATGTCGCTCGAACTTCCAGGCTTTGCCGACCCCGTCCTCGGCGCACAATCGGCCTTTCGCGCCATCCTCGAAGCCATGTCGCGCCCTGGCACGATCCAGCAGGTCGGGGCCGAACTCACCCCGCCAGCGCCACTCTGCCAATCCGCTGCTGCCGTGCTGCTCACCCTGGCGGACGCTGACACCACACTCCATCTCGGTGAAGGTTGCGCCGATGCTGCTGAGTGGATCGCCTTCCACTGCGGAGCACCCGTCACGCCAGACATCGCCACTGCCGAATTCGCCTTGGCGCTGCAAATGCCGAAGCTCGCCGGCCTCGACCAAGGCACCGATGACGCGCCCGAGCATTCTGGGACAATTATCCTGCAAGTGGCCGATGTCAACGCTGGCACCACCTACCAGATCAAAGCCCAGCAGGGCCAGCAGGAATTTCACCTCGGTGAGATTTTCACCCCCGTCCCCTCGCCCACTCAGGATTCCGAGGCG
>CAIJTR010000097.1 GCA_903823665.1 uncultured Rhodospirillales bacterium | reverse complement strand
CATCATTCGCATCTTCACGCATGGTTCGGTCGCATGGCGGAGCGCCCGAGCATGAAGAAGACCGAGCCGGTTTTCGGTTAGCGTCTGACCGGTTCAAACTGTATCAGTTTGAACCGTAAGTCAGCCGTTAAGTCTATGTTTAGAGGGCATCTTATCGGTTTTGGTCGATTCAACCAAAACCGGATGCACTCTAACCGAGCAAGCGGCCGATCACCCGGGCGGTGTAGTCCACCACCGGGATGATCCGGCCGTAATTGATCCGGGTGGGACCGATGACGCCGATGGCCCCGACGATGCGGCCGTTTCCGTTGCGGGCCGGGGCCACAACCATCGAGACGCCGGTGGTGCCAAACAGCCCGCTTTCGGCCCCGATGAAAATGCGCACGCCGTCCGAGCCCTCGGCCAGGTCGAGCAGCCGGATCATCGTCTCCTGCGTCTCAAGCCGCTCAAACAGCGTTTGGATCGCGGCGAGCTTGTTCAGCTCGGTCACATCCGCCATCAGCCGCGCCTGACCGCGCACGATGAGGGATGCTGAGCGGCCTTCGCCATTCCAGGTTGCCAGACCGGCGGCGACGACCTGCGATGACAGGGCATCGAGTTGGGTGCGGTTTTCCGCCAGTTCCTCGGCCACCACCCGGCGCAATTCCGCCAATGGGCGACCTGCGAGGCGGGCATTGAGGTAATTGCCGGCCTGTTGCAGGGCGGACGGCGGCACGCCTGCCGGGATTTCGATGACGCGGTTTTCCACATGCCCGTCGCCCGCGACGAGCACCACCAGCGCGCGCCCGGTGCCGAGGGGGACGAATTCGATATGCCGCAACGCGCCGTCTGATTTGGGGGCGAGCACGAGGCCCGCGGCGGCGGACAGTCCGGACAGCATGACCGAGGCTTCAGCCAGCGTGTCCTCCAGCGAGCGCCCGGCGGCTTCGACGGAGGCGCTGATCGCCTCGCGGTCATCCTCGCCGAGTTCGCCGAATTGTAGCAGGCCGTCCACGAACAGGCGCAGGCCCAGCTCGGTCGGAAGCCGTCCCGCCGAGGTATGCGGGGCAAACAAAAGCCCGGCATCGGTCAGGTCGGCCATCACGTTGCGAATGGTCGCCGGGCTGAGGCTGATCGGCAGCCGGCGCGACAAGGTGCGGCTGCCGACGGGCTCCCCGGTCTCGACATATTGCTCGACGATCTCGCGCAGCACGGCGGCCGAGCGAGCGTCCAGACCAGGCGGGGTCCGGGGAGGCAGGGCGGGGATCGGAAGGTCCATAGCCTTATTGTCGCAGGTTTTGCGGCCGGAGGGGAGAGCCGCTGCTCCGCCCTGGCATTTTAGGTGTAGAGCCTAACGAATTTCTATCTGCTGGCGATCAAACGGCAGCCGAACAGCACGAAAATGCCGCCCGCGAGGCGGTCGATCCAGCGCCTTCCGCGTTGATAAGCCCGTGCCATCCGCCCGGTGCTGACGACGCAGACGACAAGGCTGTACCAGACCAGCGAGATCGTCACCATGACGGCGATGGCGAACAATCCGAGCGAAAGGCTGGGATCAGCCGGCATCGCTGTGGCGAACAGGCTGGCCGCGAACAAGGCCGATTTCGGGTTGGACAGGCTGGTGATCAGCCCGAGCCACATGGCGGAGCCCGGCGCGCGCGGCGGGGGCACGGGTCCGGTCGCACCGGTGCTGCGCAACAGCCGTATGCCGAGCAGGATCACATAGAAGCCGCCAAACAGCTTCAATCCGCCATAGGCCCACGGGACAGCGGCGAACAGGATATGCACCCCGAAGTAGGCTGAAATTCCCCAGATCATGGTGCCGAGCCCGATGCCCGGCACCGCCCAAAGACCAGCCAGCCTGCTTTCGCGCGCGGCAATACCGGCGGCCATCAGGAAGTTCGGCCCTGGCGTCACCACCGCGAGCGTCCACAATGCAGCCACCGCAAGCAGTGGCTGGACCGCGTTCACGCAGCAATGCCCTCGATCATGGCGGCGTTGGAGACGGTGCAGGACTGACGAAGGGTGATCAGCGGGGCGTATTCCGGGCTGTGATAGAATTTTTCCAGCGCCGCCATGCTGTCAAATTGCAGGATGACAACGCGGTTCAGGCCGGGCGTGCCCTCGATCGGATGAATGGCACCGCCGCGCACGAGATATCTGCCACCGTAGGCCGCTATCACCGGACCGACCTGATCGCGATAAAGCGCAAATTTGTCGGGGTCGTTGATGGTGATGTTCGCAAACAGAAAAGCGGACATGGTGGCTTCCTTTGGGTTCGTTCTCAGCGAATGCCGGCGCGCATGAAGCTTGCCACAAATTGCCTCTGAAACAACAAGAACGCGAGCAGCAGCGGGCCTGAGGTCATCAGCGTGGCCGCCGTGATGATGGTCCAGTCAATGCCCTGATCGGTGGAGGCGAACACGGACAATCCAACCGTGAGCGGCCGCGTGCTGACCGAGTTGGTGATCACCAACGGCCAGAGGAAGTTGTTCCAATGGTAGCTCACCGCGACCAGCCCATAGGCCAGATAGGTGGGCCGTGCGAGCGGCACATAAACGCGCCAGATGCGGCCGAGCAGAGAACTGCCCTCCAGCCGTGCCGCGTCATCCAGTTCCTGCGGCACCTGCCGAAAGGTTTGCCTGAGCAGGAAGATGCCGAATGCGGAGCCGAGATAAGGCAGGGCGATGGCACCGATGGTATCAACCACGCCCATCTGGGCCATGGTGCGATAATTGGCCACCAGCAGCACGTCCGGTGCAACCATCAACTGCAGCAGCACAATAGCAAACACTGTGTCTCGCCCACGAAACTCCATCCGCGCGAAGGCGTAGGCGGCGGGGGTGCAAAGGGCGAATTGCGCCACCAGAACCACCGCGACCAGGATCATCGTGTTCAGGAAATACCGGGCGAAGGGGGCTGCGTCCCAGGCATGGGGGAAGTTGATCAGTGTCAGCGGCGCTGTGAGTGAGAAATGCGTGGCATAGGCGCTGCCGTGAAACGCCGTCCAAATGGCATAGGCCAGCGGCATCACCCAGAGCAGGCCAAGCACCCAGGCCCCGATCATTTCAAGACGACGAGTGCTCACCGGTAATGCGTCCTACGGCCGAGCACGCCGAATTGCAAAGCGGCCAGTGCGCCGAGGATGGCGAGCAGTGCCACGGTCATCGTTGCCGCCGCTGCCGTGTCCCAAAACCGGAAGCCGGTCTCGTAGATGTGGTAGAGCAAGAGGTTGGTGGCGTTGTTCGGGCCACCCCTCGTCATCACCACAATGTGATCAATCAGGCGGAACGCGTTGATCACCGCGTTGACACAAACGAACAACGTGGTGGGCATCAGCAGCGGCCACGTCACCCTGCGGAAGAAATTCCAGCGCGACGAGCCTTCGATGCGCGCAACCTCCGCCAGATCGGGCGGCATGGATTGCAGGGCGGCGAGGTAGAAGATCATGAAGAAGCCGGCTTCTTTCCACACCGCGACGAGCATCATGGCGGGAAGGGCGGTGGCACTGTCACCGAGCCAGTTGTGACGGCCAAAGCCGAGGCCGCCCATGATCTGGTCGAACAGCCCGTAATCCGGCGTGAAGAAGAACAGCCAGATGTTGGCGACAGCGATCATCGGCAAAATCGTCGGCGTGAAATACGCCATGCGCACCAGCGCTCGACCAGGGAATTTGGCGTTCACGGACAGCGCCATCACCAGTGAGAGCAGGACGGAGGCCGGGATGGTGACGAGGGCGTAGTAGGCGTTGTTGCGCAAAGCGGTGAAGAACACCGGGTCGTCCAGCAGATCAAGATAGTTGTCCGCCCCCACGAATATCCCCGGACGGGAGCCTCGTGGGGTGGAGTAGAGCGAATCCCACAGCGTCGCCACCGCTGGCCAGTGGGTGAACGCCACCAACATGACCAGCGATGGCAGGATCAGCGCCCAGGCTTTGAGCGCGTCCCCCCTCATGCCTTCTTGAACGGCTTCAGAATGCGGTCTGCCTCGGACTGTGCATCCTCCATCGCCTGCGCCGGGGTTTTGGCACCCGACAAACAGGCCTGGATGTTGTTGGTCAGCGCCAGCTGAACGCGCTGGTTCTCGAAGGTCGAGATCTCACCGGTGGCGACTGGCAAGTACGAGCGGGCGACGTTGGCGGCTGGGAACTTCTCGACATACGCCTTCAGTGCCGGCGTCTCCCAGGCATCCGGGCGGGTGGCGATGTAGCCGGTGCGCATGCACCAATCGGCGGCACGCTCCGGCGTGGAAAGGAAGCGGGCAAATGCCATCGAGGCCTTCCGCTCGGCTTCGCTGGCGTGCTTGAAGAAATACAAATTGCCGCCGCCCACCACCGTGCGCACGCCCTCTTTGCCTGCAAGCCCAGCCACACCTAACGGGAAGCTGGCCTTGTCGCGCAGATTGGTCAGGTTGCCGGTGGTGCTCTGAATGATCGCCGAATTGCCCTCCAGCAGATCGCTCGGCAGCGTGCCCCAGTTGGTGACACCTTGCGGGGTGATCTTGTGGTCGTATGCCAGAGCGCGCCAGAAATTCAGCGCCTCGATGGCTTTCGGTGCGTTGAAATAGACCTCTGTGCCAGCCTGGTTCATCAGCACGTGGCCAGCCTGGTTGGCGAGTGCGCCGAAGGTCCATTGCGCGTTGCCGACATCAGCAGCGAGCTTGAAGCCCCAGCGTGTGGTGCGACCGCTGGCATCCGCCTTCACCAGCTTTTTGCCTGCCTCAACGAGCCCATCCCACGTGGTCGGGAACTTCTCCGGATCGAGGCCTGCCTCGGCGAAGGCGGTCTTGTTGTAGTAGCCGATGGCGGTGGAGCGCTGGAACGGCACCGACCAGGTTTTGTCGTTCTTGCGGCTGTTCGCCATGAAGGCAGGGTAGAAGCCATCGACCCATTTCTGGCCCTCGGCGTCCAGGCCCATCTCGTTCAGGGAAACGAGGATGTCCATGTCCACCAGCGCATGGATTTCGGTGGCACCCACTACGGCGATGTGCGGGCCTTCACCGGCCTTAATCGCGGTGACCGCCTTGGCCACCGTCTCCACGTAGCTGCCGGCGTAGACTGGCGTGACCGTGATGCCGGAGGCTGTGGCAAAGTCCTTGCAATAGCCGTCGATGATGGCAGCCAGCGGGCCGCCGACGGCGATGGGATAGTATAAAGTGATCGCCTTGGTGGTCTGCGCCCGCACAATGGTGGGGGCAGCGACAACGGCGGATGCGGCGAGCAGTGTGCGGCGTGTGAGCATCGTGGTTTCCTATGCTTTTTGGAACGGTTTCAGCACGCGCGTGGCCGCAGCCTGCGCGTCGGTCAGGGCTTCCTTGGCGGTCTTCTTGCCGAGCAAGGCGGCCTGCAGCTCGTCATCGATGATGGTGACAACGCGTTGGTTCTCATGGGTGGAGAACTCGGGCACCGCGTATTGCAGCTGGTCGCGGGCCACGCTGGCGGCAGGGAAACCTGCAACGTAGTCCTTCATGGCCTTGGTCTCCCAGGCAGCGGGAGAGGTTGCGACGTAACCGGTGGCAACACCCCAGGCGGCGGCGCGTTCCGGCGACGTCACCCATTTCAGGAACTTCGTGCTCGCCGCCTGCTGCGCCGGGGAAGCACTCTTGAACATATAGAAATTGCCACCGCCCGTTGGGCTGCCACGGCGCACATCGGCGGGCAGCATGGCCACGCCGAACGGGAAGCTGGCATTGGTTTTGATGTTCGTGAGGTTGCCGGTGGTGTGCCAGATCATCGCCGCCCGGCCCTCCAGGAAGTCCCGCGGTGCGGTGCCCCAATCGACGATGCCGGGCGGATGCGCCTTCTGCACATTGGCGAGGTCGAGCCAGAACTGCAGTCCGCGCTCGACGGCAGGCTCGGTGAACAGCACCTTGGTGCCATCAGCACTGCCCATGCTGCCGCCAGCCTCGGCGACCATCGCCTGCAGCAGCCAATAGGTGAAGCCGGTGGCCGGAATTTCGGCACCCCAGCGCGTTACCTTGTCCCCATCACGCTTGGTGAGTTTGGTTGCGGCGGCGGAGAATTCGGCCCAGGTCGCCGGTGGCTTCTCGGCATCCAGGCCTACTTCGGCGAAGGCGGCCTTGTTGTAATACATCACGATGGTTGAGCGCTGGAACGGAACACCCCAGGTGCGGCCATTGATCTGCCCGTTCGCCATGAACGCCGGGTAGAAGCTCGACAGCCACGCCTTGTCGTCAGCGGTGGTGTCGAACGGCACCACCAGCTCATCGTCGATCAGCGAGAACACGTCGGTGGACAGCAGCACGGCAAGCTGCGGGCCGGTGCCGGCCTTGGTTGCGGTGACGGCCTTGGTCAGCGTGTCGGTGTAATTGCCAGCATAGACCGGCTTCAGCACGATCTCCGGGTTCTCCTTCATGAAATCTGCGGCAAACCCGTCGATGATCTTGGTGATCGGCCCGCCGACTGCGACAGGAAAGTAGAACTCCACGGTCGTGGTCTCGGCGCGTGCAATCGTGGGGGCTGCGAGAACGGCGGCGCTGGCGAGCAGGGTGCGGCGGGTGATGTTCATGGATGTCCTCTCAGATGATCAGGAAATGCGATGGCCGGTGGAGGGGTCAAAACGATGCAGATCGGCGGCATCGAAATCGAGGTGAATGGCAGTCCCGGCGGCGAGATCGACACGGCCCGGCAGGCGGGCGAGGGCGGATTGGCCCTTGATGTCACAGGACAGAACAGTGTCCGCCCCGAGATATTCGGCGTGAACCACGCGGGCTGCGAGGCCGTGCTCACCCAGCCGCATCGCCTCAGGGCGAATACCCATAAGGGCGTTCTCGCCGGGCAGGCGCAGCAGGTTCATCGGCGGCGTGCCGATGAAGCTGGCGGCGAATTTGGTGGCGGGTTTGGCGTAGAGATCGGCGGGCGGCGCGTCCTGCTCGATGGCACCGGCGCGGAGCAGAATGACCTGATCGGCCATGCCCATCGCCTCCATCTGGTCATGCGTCACATAGAGCATGGTGATGCCAAGGCGGCGTTGCAGCGCCAAAATCTCCCGCCGCATCTCGGCGCGCAGCTGGGCATCGAGGTTCGAAAGTGGTTCGTCCATCAGACACACCGGTGCCTCGGCCACAATCGCGCGGCCCAATGCCACGCGCTGCTGCTGGCCGCCGGACAACTGGCCCGGCCTGCGTGCGAGCAGCTTGCCGATGCCGAGGATGTCCACCGCGCGGTCCAGCCGTCGCTTGCGTTCGGCGGGCTCAACCGAACGGGCCTTCAGTCCGAACACGATATTCTCCACCACCGTCAGATGCGGAAACAGGGCGTAGGACTGGAACACCATTGACACGCCGCGCTCGGCGGGCGGCAGGTTGGTCACGTCCCGCCCACCGATCTCCACCCGGCCACTCGTTGCTTGATCAAGCCCGGCAACAATCCGCAGGCAAGTGGTTTTGCCGCAGCCGGAGGGGCCGAGCAGCACGCAGAAGCTGCCGGCTTCGACGGTGAACGAGATGTCGCCCAACGCCGTTGTCTGGCCCCAAACGCGGCCGACATTGGCAAGGCGCACCGAGGCAGCGGGGGGAATTGCGTGCATTGACATGGCGATACCCCCGTCTAGCCTCGCTGCGATGGGTGGTGGTGTGTCAGTTCTGTGATTTGTCACGCAATGTTGAATTCTAGGCCAGCGAAATGAAAATTATCGGCCTGACCGGTGGCATCGGCATGGGCAAATCCACCGCCGCCAAAGCGTTCCGGCGTGCGGGCATACCGGTGTTCGATGCGGATGCCGCGGTCCACATCCTGCAGGGATCGGGCGGCAAGGCACTGCCCGCGATCGGAAAGGCATTCCCCGGCACGGTTGTGGGCGATGTGCTCAACCGCCCGGCCTTGCGATCCGCCGTGCTCGGCAACCCAGCCGCGTTGAAGCAGCTTGAGCGCATCCTGCACCCCATGGTCCGCGCGATGGAGCGGGCGTTCATCGCCGCCGCCCGCCGTGCCCGCGCCCCCGCCGCCGTGCTCGACATCCCGTTGCTGCTGGAAGCCGATGGGCGCGGGCGGGTGGATATCCTGATGGTCGTCTCCGCCCCCCGCGCCGTTCAAATCGCGCGGGTGAGGAAGCGCGGCAAAATGAGCACGGCGCAGATCGAGGCGGTGATCGCCCGCCAAATGCCCGATGCCCAAAAGCGCCGACTCGCCGACGTGGTGATAAACACCGGCCTTTCCCGCAACCATGCGCAGCGCCAGTTGCGCCGCTTCATCCAGGGACTGCGCCGATGAGCCGCTTCATTCAGAGACTGCGCGGATGACCCGCAACATTCAGAGACTGCGCGGATGACCCGCTCCGTGCTGTTCGACACCGAGACCACCGGCCTCGACCCGCTGACCGGCGACCGCGTGATCGAATTCGCCGCCATCGAGTTGATCAACGACTTGCCGACCGACCGGCATTTCCACCGCCTGATCCACCCCGAGCGTGACATTCCCGAGGGGGCCAGTCGCGTGCACGGCATTCTGATCGGCGATCTCGAAGGCAAGCCGAAATTCGCCGAGGTGGCGCAGGACATTCTCGACTTCATCGGCGACGATCCGCTGATCGCTCACAACGCCCCGTTCGATTTCGGCTTCATGAATGCTGAATTCGCCCGGATGAAGCTGCCCGCGCTCGACCGCTCGCGCATGGTCGACACGCTGGTGCTGGCGAAGGAACGCTTCCCCGGCATGCCGAACAGCCTCGATGCGCTGTGCCGCCGCTTCGACATCGATCTGACCCAGCGCACCACCCACAACGCGCTGCTGGACTGCAAACTGCTGGCTGAGGTCTATGTCGAACTCACCGGCGGGCGGCAGCGCGGGCTAGGGTTGGCCGATGACGACCAGGGTGCCATGCCCGTCGCGCAATACGTCTCCACCGGCACCCGCACGCCCCGCCCGGTGGTGGTGAGCGAGGCGGCGCTGGCGGCGCATGCGGCGTTCGTGGCGAAGCTGAAGGAGCCGGTTTGGCTGGCAGAATAATCCGCCGCGCCTGACTACGGCTTCAAGAACCCCACCAGCCGCTCTGCCTCCGCCACGATCGGGTCCGCAATCGCCGCCGCCCGCGCCGCGCCCTCGCGCAGCACCGCATCGACATGGCCGGGATCGGCAAGCAATCGGCGGGTTTCTGCGGCGATGGGGGCGAGCTTGGCGACGGTCAGATCAGCCAGTGCGGATTTGAAGTTGCCGAAGCCCTGGCCGGCAAACTGCCGCACCACCTGCGAAGGCTCGATGTCGTCCAGTGCCGCGTAAATGCCCACCAGATTGCGAGCCTCCGGCCT
Source organism: uncultured Rhodospirillales bacterium (assembly GCA_903823665.1). Classification (GTDB taxonomy): domain Bacteria; phylum Pseudomonadota; class Alphaproteobacteria; order Acetobacterales; family Acetobacteraceae; genus CAIQQQ01. Next base: position 37,649 of record CAIJTR010000097.1, on the reverse strand, counting down.
GCCATCCAGGCCCTGCAACTCGGACGGCAACGGTTCCGGGTCAGTTTTCGCCCGGCGGATTTTGGCTGCAATCGTCTCAGCATCATCGGTGAGGTTGATGCGGCTTTGATCCGACGCATCGGACTTGCTCATCTTCTTCGCCCCGTCGCGCAGGCTCATCACGCGCGCGGCCGGGCCGATGATCTGCGCTTCTACGGCGGGGAAGAAATCCGTCTCGAAGTCATGGTTGAACTTGTCGCGGATGTCGTTGGCCAACTCGATATGCTGCTTCTGGTCATCGCCCACCGGAACCCGTGTTGCGTGATAAACCAGAATATCGGCGGCCATCAGCGCCGGGTAGGTGAACAGCCCCACCGACACGTTCTCCCGGTCCTTGCCCGCCTTGTCCTTGAACTGCGTCATCCGGTTTAGCCAGCCCATCCGCGCCACGCAGATGAAAATCCAGGCGAGGCGAACATGGGCATGAACGGCAGACTGGTTGAACAGCACGTGCTTTTGCGGGTCGATGCCGCAGGCGATCAGGGCGGCGGCGAGCTCGCGGGTGGAGGACGCCAGCGTTTTCGGATCATGCGGCTGCGTGATGGCGTGCAGATCAACCACGCAGAACAGGCACTCATGCGTCGCCTGCAGCGCCACCCAGTTCTTGATGGCACCGAGATAGTTGCCGAGATGAGGCACGCCGGTCGGCTGAATGCCGGAAAGAATGCGATGCATGGTGGTGGTGTCCAACGAAAGGGGGCGGATTTGTCCGGCGATTGCTGGCCGAGGTCAAGCTGTGCGGGGTCGCCTGCGCAATGAGCGGGCGAGATCGCGCAGATGGAATGCGCCGATGGCCTCGCCGACCACGCCATAGATCAGCGCGCCGCCGCAGACCAAGGCCCCAAGCCCGGCGTATCGCCAAATGCCGACGGCACCGTCGAACACCACCGGCTGCAACGCCAGCAACGCGGCCACCATCGCAATCGAGGCCATCGCCATGCGCGGCACGTGGCGGCGAAGGGGGGCGTCGGCTACAAAAAACCCGCGTCGGGACAGCACCACCAGCAGCGCCACCACGTTGAACCAGGCGGCGAGCGACCCCGCCAAAGCTGGCCCCATATTCTGCAACGGCTGCATGAACAGCAGGTTGAGCACGATGTTCAGCCCAACGGAGAACAGGCCAATCCGCATCGGCGTGCGGGTGTCACCGCGGGCGAACAGGGCAGGGGTCAGCACCTTCACCAGCACCCAGGCGGGCAGACCCACGGCATAGGCGCGCAACGTCTGGGCGGAGACGATGGCGGCGTGATGATCGAACGCGCCCCGCTCGAACAGCACCATCATCATGGGCAATGGCACGGTGGCCAATGCGAGCGTGGCCGGCAGCGTCAGCACCATCGCATATTCCAGCGCCCGGTTGAGCGTGGTGCGGGATTGCTCCAACTGCCCCGCCACCACCTGACGCGACAGCCCCGGCAGCATGGCGGTGCCGATCGCGACTCCGATGATCCCCAGCGGCAGCTGGTTCAAACGGCTCGCATAATAAAGGGCGGACTGCGTGCCGGTGGGCAGAAAGCTCGCGATAATCACGTCGATGCTGAGGTTGATCTGCGTCACCCCCGCCGCCAGCACACCCGGAGCCATGCGTCGCAGCAGCGTCTTCACCTCTGGCGACATGCGCGGGCGAACCAAGTGCAGAGCCATCCCGGCCCGCCACGTGGCCCATCCCACCAACGCCAGCTGGAACACGCCAGACGCGCTCACCCCCCAGGCCATCGCGTGCGCCCGGGTCGGCACGAGGCCGATCAGCCCGATCATAAATGCCATCGAGGTGAGGTTATAGATAATCGGGGCGGCGGCGGCGGCGGCAAACCGGTCCAGCCCATTCAACACGCCAGACAGCAAGGCGGTCAGGCAAATCAGTGGCATATAGGGAAACGTGATCCGCGCCAGCTCCACCACCAGCGCCCGGTGCTCCGGCGCGTCCAAGCTGCCGATTTGCAGCACGGCCACGATCGCGGGCATGCCGAGTTCGGCGAGAAACGTGAGCCCGAGAAGCCAGAACGTCATCACCCCGAACACCTGTTCAGCAAAGCGCCGCGCCGCCTCGGGGCCAGATTTGCCCAGCAGAGCGGAGAATTCCGGCACGAAGGCGGAGTTGAATGCGCCCTCGCCGAACAGGCTGCGGAACATGTTGGGCAGCCGGTTCGCCACTACGAAGGCATCGCCCAGTGGCCCGGCCCCGATCAGCGCCGCCATCAGCATGTCGCGAATGAAGCCCAGGATGCGGCTGCCCATGGTCCAGCCGCCGACGGTGAGAATGCCTTTGAGCATGCGCACCCTCTAGCGCAGTTGCCCTCGTGTCGCCATGCGGACAGCAAAACGCCGGTGCCTCACCCCCGGTCGGAGGATGAAGCACCGGCGTATCAGCTCACGCGCTCAGCTAAAGCGAGGTTCAGCCAAGCTGATTGCCGTTGTTCGTGGCGCGCTCGGATGCCGCGATCTGCCGACCATTGACCTTCTGGCCATTGGACTCAGCAAACTGCTCGCCGTTCACCTTCTGGCCTTCGGCAGCAGCGAACTGTCCGCCATTGACCTTCTGGGCATTGGCCTCAGCCAGCTGCTCACCATTCACTTTCTGGCCATTTCCTTCAGCGAACTGCTTGCTGTTCTCCGTGTGACGCTCCGACTCGGTGAGCTGGCCGAGCGTGGAGTGTGCGCCCAGCGCGCTGCCGGCGGCGATCAGCGCCATCACGGCAACAGCGGTCATAAGGGTCTTTTTCATCTGTAGTCTCCTGCAAATATGGGTCGCGCTTGGCGCGTTGCCCGACTGGAAAGGTTCGCCGTCTGGGCTGTGCCGGTTTCCAACGAACCGGGTTGTGCTCTCATCGGCGGAAAAACAGAACGCCCAGCGTGGTCATATGATTTATGCGCGTATGTATGAAATGGATGAAATTTAATCGCTATCTAGTGCATCCATGCTGAACTGAGGGTCTCACTCGTCGCGAGCGCGCCGCGCCAGCAGTCCGGCAATCTCACTCCGCAACACCGACCGTCCGGCTACCAGCGACGCCACCGCCCGGCAGATCGGCAGATCAATCCCGTGCCGCTCGGCCAACGCGAGCAGCGCCGGTGCGGTGCTCACCCCTTCCGCCACGCTGCTATGCCGGGCGAGCACGTCGGCAATCGGCAATCCCTGCCCCAAACCAAGGCCCACATTGTAGTTCCGGCTGCGCCCGCCGGTGCAGGTCAGCAGCAGATCACCTAGACCGGACAAACCCGATACCGTCGCAGCCTGCCCACCCATCGCCACCGCCATTCGCGTGAGTTCCGCTAAACCTCGCGTGATCAGCGCCGCGCGGGCATTCTCGCCAAGCCTGGCACCATCAGACGCCCCAGCGGCAATCGCGATCACATTCTTCGCGGCTCCGCCAATCTGCGCCCCAATCGCGTCCTCGTTCCCGTAAAGCCGGAAATCCGAGGTTTTCAGTGCTGCCATTACCGTCTGCCGCAGCGTCGCATCGCCCCCAGCAACCACACTCGCAGCAGGCAGCCCGGCTGCGATCTCATGGGCAAAATTCGGCCCGGTCAGCACACAGGCCGGAACACCCGGATGCAGCTGCGCCAGAATTTCGAGCGGCAGACAAAGCGTCCCCTGCTCCACCCCCTTGGCGCAGACCACGAACGCCTCCGCCCCATTCATCCGCCCCGCCACCTCCCGCAAATGCTGCAGCGGCACCGCCAACAGAGTGAGCCTTGCAGTCGGCAGTGTGGCCGTCACCTCGACCCCGTCTGGCAACACAAAACCCGGCAACCTCGGATTTTCACGGCTCCTTGCGATATCTCGCGCCCGGTCCGCGTCCCGCACCCACAGGCTCACCTGTTGTCCGGCGCGTGCGGCGTGGATGGCGAGTGCCGTTCCCCACGCCCCCGCCCCGATGACAGCCAATTCACTCATCGGTCAGACGTTCGACCGAAAATCCCGCGCCCGCTTCGCCCGAACCCAACCGCCCAATTAAATCTTCGAGAGTTTGCGCAGCCACCGCCTCAAATCCGAACGGCGGATTGACGATCACCAGCCCGCATCCGTTCAACCGCGCGGCATCCAATGGCTCCCGCAGATACAGCTCGACGGCCACCACGTCGCGGATTCCGCTTGCCCGCAACGCCCGGTGGAACTCCCGCGGCGGCTGGCGATGCTTCACCGGATACCATGCGGCAAACACCGCCGATCGCATTCGGGAGACACCTAGTTTCAATCCCTCCACCACCCGCTCAAACTCATCGGTGGCCTCATACGGCGGATCAATCAGCACCAGCGCCCGCTTTTCTGCCGGCGGCAGCAGCGCACCCAAAGCCTCCCACGCATCGCGCTGATGCACCGAAACCTGCTTGTCGCGGCCAAACAGCCGCCGAAGCTTGGCCGAATCCTCCGGATGCAACTCACAACACGCCATCCGATCCTGCGGCCGCATCCGGGCGCGGATGATGGCGGGAGAGCCTGGATACATCCCGATCTCACGTACCAGTCCCACATAATCGGCGAGGGATTCCGGCGGGTTGGTCAGCTTGGCGATGCCGTTATGCCATTCTCCGGTGCGCTGCGCTTCGTCACTGTCCAGATCGTAGCGACCGATGCCGGCATGGGTGTCGAGATAGAACACCCCAGCCGGCTTCCTCGTCGTTGCCGTTAGAAGTGATACCAAAAACGCATGCTTCATGCAATCGGCAAAATTGCCGGCATGGAAGGCGTGGCGATAATTCATGCCGATAACTCCGCAAGCGGCCAGCGTGGGCGAGGTGCCACATCTAGCCCATCCACCAGCCCAGCGCGCAGCCGCTCTAACCCAGCCCAGGCAACCATCACCGCATTGTCCGTGCAATATCTCAGCGGAGGTGCGGCAAAGCGAAACCCAGCCTTATTGCACGCGGCCAGCAGCGAGGCCCGCAACGTGGCGTTCGCCGCCACTCCCCCGGCCACCACCGCGAGCTTCGCCCCAGGATGCGCTTCGCCGAACATCGCCATCGCATGCGTGGCCCGATCCGCCACCACATCCGCCACCGCCTGCTGAAAGCTCGCGGCGATGTCGGCGGCCACCTGCCGGGGCAGGGCACCTGCCGGGAATGTCGCGGCCAGATTGGCCACCGCCGTTTTCAGGCCGGAAAAACTGAAATCACAGCCCGTCCGTCCGATCAGTGGGCGTGGGAAGCGATAGGCAGTCGCACTCCCCTCAGCAGCCAGCTTCTCCAGTGCCGGACCGCCGGGCCAGCCGAGACCCAGCAGCTTCGCCACCTTGTCGAACGCCTCGCCCACCGCATCATCAATCGTCCCGCCCAGCCGCACGTGACGGCCCACGCCCTCCACCGCGATGCACTGGCAATGCCCGCCGGAGACCAGCAGCAGCAAATAGGGAAACGCTGCCTCCAGCCCCAGCACCGGCAGCCGCGCCGTCAGCGCATGGGCTTCCAAATGGTTGATCGCGATATATGGCAGCCGATGCGCAATCGCCGCCCCCTTCGCAAAGCCGGAGCCCACAATCAGCCCGCCGATCAGCCCAGGCCCCGAACTCGCAGCGATGGCGGAAAGATCGCCAAACCTCACACCTGCCTTTGCCATCACCCGCGCCACCAAATCCGGCAGCACGGCCAAATGCGCGCGAGCGGCAATTTCCGGCACCACGCCGCCGAATTCGGCATGACCCGCCTGCGAATGCACAGCCTCCGCCAACACCGCCCCGTCAGCGGAAAGCACGGCCGCCGCCGTGTCATCGCAGGAGCTTTCGATCCCAAGGATTGGGCCTATCGGCACAGCGCGTCGTTCCTCCGGGCTTTTCATCATCTGTATGACGTTTTACGACAAGGCCATGAACGACGCCCATCCCGCCGAAGCAGCCCAGCCCCGCGCCCACACCTCACGGCGTGCGCTGCCGCTGCGCGTCGGCACCCGCGCCTCACCGCTGGCACTCGTGCAAACCCGCGCCTTCCTGACCCGTCTGCGGCATTTTTGCCCGGTGTTGAAGGGAATGGAGGTGTTCGAGGAGCACGCCATCCGCACCACTGGCGACGCCGTGCAGGATCGCCCGCTGTCCGAAATCGGCGGCAAGGGCCTGTTCGCCAAAGAAATCCACGAGGCACTTGCTGATGGAAGGGTGGATTTCGCTGTCCACAGCCTGAAGGACCTCGAAACCACGCTTCCGCCCGGCATCGTCCTCGCCTGCACCCTGACGCGGGAGGACAGCAGGGATGCCCTCATCCTCGGCCCCGGTTGCGGCAAGCCCGATCCTGAAAACCCATACGCCGCATTGCGCCAGGGAGCGGTGATCGGCAGTTCCTCCGTCCGGAGGCAGGCGCAACTCCTGCACGCCCGCCCCGATCTGCGCTTCGCCCTGCTGCGCGGCAACGTGCAGCGCCGGCTTGATTGCGTGGAGCGCGGCGAGTTCGACGCCACCCTGCTCGCCATGGCCGGTCTGCGCCGTCTCGGCATCACCCCGCGCTCCAGCGTTCCGATCAATCCTGAGATCATGCTCCCCTCCGCCTGCCAGGGCATTGTCGGCATCACCGTGCGCGAGAGCGACGTTGAACTCCGCCAACTTCTCAGGGGCATCGAAGACCCTGACGCGCATTCCGTCGCCACCGCCGAACGCGCGCTGCTCGCCGCCCTCGACGGCTCCTGCAACACCCCAATCGGCGGCCGGGCGGAGGTGTTGGCCGACGGCACTCTGCGCCTCGAAGGCCTCGTGGCGCGCGTTGACGGCAGCTTCCTGCTGCGCGGAACCATCACCGGCCCCCGCGCCGATGCGGCCCGGCTTGGTCGCGCCCTCGGCGATGAACTGCGTGCCGACAGCCCCTCCGACATTTTTGTCTGAGCCGCGCGACCGCTGCGTGCTGATCACGCGCCCGGAGCCCTCGGCGCAGGAAACCGCCCGACTGCTCGCCGGACGAGGCTACGAGACGGTGTTCGCACCCATGATGGTCGTGCAGCCCCGCATCTGGCCCAACCCGCCGCACAGCCAGGCCGTGCTCGTCACCAGCGCCAACGCCCTGCCAGCCCTCACCAACATGGACCGCGCCACCCCCCTCCTCGCCGTCGGAGACGCCACCGCCGGTCACGCACGGGCGATGGGTTTCACGCATGTTGAAAGCGCTGGGCGCGATGCGGAGGCTCTCGCCGCCTTGGCCCTCGAGCGATGCGACCCGGCAAATGGCAGCGTGCTGCTTGCCAGCGGAGCCGGTCACGCCCTGTCGCTCGCAGCCGACTTGCGCGCAGGCGGCCTCATTGTGCGCCGCCGCGTTGCCTACACCACGGTGTCCGCAACAGAACTCCCAGCCGAGACCGAGGCCGCACTCGCCCATCACCGAATCGGCCATGCACTGTTTTTCTCAGCCGTCGCAGCACGTGCATTCGTTGCGTGCGTGCTGGAGCGAACCGACCTTGTGCAAGGGATCGTGGCGCATGCAATATCCCCCCGCGCGGCCCAGGCGCTTGCCCCCTTGCCCTGGCTGCGCATTCGTGTTGCATCCCATCCAAACCAGGACGAGTTGGTGGCCCAACTGACATGACCGACACGAACCCGACCCCAGAGACTGACCCGAAGCACGGCGCGGATGATCATCTCGCAGCCCGCATTGCAGCCGCGACCGAGCGTGCCAACGCCCAGCGTGAGGCAGCAGAGCGTGAGGCCGCCCAGTTGATGGCGGCCGAGCGTATCGCCGCCGAGCGAGAGGCGGTGCCCCATATCGACGAACACCCCGCCATTATCCCAACGCAGGCAGCGAATCTCAGCTCCGAGCAAGAGGCCATTGCCCATATCCGCGCAGCCATGCAGGCCGCCGCGCCAGAGCACATGACTGAACCCACGCCGGTGTCTGAAGCGGCGCACAAGCCGGAGCCGACCTCTGAGCCCGAGCATCCGCACGTGCCACCGGTCGAACCCGTCGCCGTCGCCGCGAAAGTGATTGCACCGCCCGCACCGCCTCCTCCCCCGCCCTCTCCAGCACCGGCCCCGGCCCCGGCCCAGGCTCCCGCGCCCGTCATGTCCTCACCGCCACCCGCGCAATCCGGCGGCACCCCCGTTTGGCTGAGCGGGTTGATCGGCCTGCTGCTCGCCGGCGGCATTTATTACGTCTGGCAGGACCGCACGCCGGTCACCCCACCGGCCGACCCGCGCGTCGCCACGCTGGAAGCCGCACTGAAATCCGCGCAGGACCATATCCAGGCCCTCGAGAACCGTCCGTCGCCGGATGCCGCCCGCATCGCCGCCCTCGAAACGGCCTTGCGCGCGCTGCAGGCCAAGCCGGCCCCGACGGTGGACACCAGCGCCCTCGAAGCCCGGCTCGCCACCCTCGAAAAGCGGCCGCCGCCGGATGTCGACGCCATCGTCGCCAGCGCCAGCGCCGGTCTGACCGCAAAGATCGCTGCCCTTGATGCGCAGGTGCAGAAAGATGGGGCCATCGCCGCCTCCCGCGCCAAGCTTCAGGCCGCATTGCGTGCAGCCACCGCAGCGCTCGACACCGGCAAGCCGCTCGGCCCATTGCCGGATGCCCCCGCCGCCCTCACCAAATTCGCAACCGTGGCCCCGCCGACCGAACCGGCCCTGCGCCTGTCGTTCGGCAAATTCGCCGATTTGGCCGAGGCCGCCAGCAAGCCCTCGCCGGACGGTCATCCCTTCGTCGAACGCATGTGGATGCAGGCGCAAACGCTGGTGACCGTGCGCCAAGGTGATCACGTCCTCGTCGGTGCCCCCGCCGCCATCACGCTCGAAGCCGCCCGCGGCAAGCTTGAGGCGGGCGATCTCGCCGGTGCCGTCGCCGGCCTCGCCCCTCTCGATCCTGCCGCCACGAAAGCCATGAAGCCGTGGCGTGATGACGCACAGGCGCTGGTGGATGCCCGTGCGGCGCTGGCTGCCATGGCTTCGAAGTCCTGATGCGCCGCCTTGTCGCACGGCTGGTTGCGGCCGCACTCGTCCTCGCCATCGCCTGGTGGGTGGCGCATCTCACCGGCCATGTCGGGGCCACCGTCGCCGGCGTCACCATCGAGGCCTCCACACCCGTGGCGCTCGTCGCCCTCGTGCTCCTGGTGCTCATCGTCTACGGCATCCTCCGCCTGATCGCTGCCATCCTCTCCACTCCCGGCCGCATCGGTTTCTGGCGCTCGCGCCGTCGCCGTGTCTCCGGTGATCTCGCCTCCACCCGCACCCTCGTGGCGCTGGCGGCCGGTGATGCGAATGCCGCGCGCAAGCAGGCCAATCGCGCCCGCCGCCTGTTGGGGGACACGCCGCAAACCCTGATGCACGCAGCCGAGGCCGCCCGTCTTGCTGGACACGAAAACGAGGCCGAAGCCCTGTTCGAGCGTCTCGCCGAGCACAGCGAAGCAGGCTTCCTCGGCCTGCGTGGCCTGTTCCGCCAAGCCATGGCCCGCGAGGACTGGGCCGCCGCCGCCGATCATGCCCGCTCCGCCGCCTCGCTCCGACTTCCCGGCTCCAACTGGCTGAAAGCCGAGCGCGCCGAACTTGCCATTCGCACCGGCAACTGGCGTCAGGCCATCGCGCTTTCTGGCCCTGATGCACCGAAAGCCTCGTTCGGGGTCGCCGCCGCGCTGGCCGAGCCGGACATTGATCGTGCCATCAAGCTCGCCGCCCGCGCAGTGAAGGAAAACCCCGGCTTCACCCCCGCCGCCGTCACCTACGCCAGCAAGCTTCGTGAAGGCGGGCGTGAGGTCCGTGCCCAGGCCGCCTTGCGCGATGGCTGGAAGCTGAACCCGCACCCCGATCTCGCCGCCCTCGCCCTTGAAGGCACGCCCGACCCGGCCCAGCGCCTCAAACTCGCCGCCCGCCTCATTCGCTCCAACCCGGGCGATGCCGAAAGCCGCATGCTGATGGCGCAGTCCTATCTCGATGCCGGTCAGGTCGCCGAAGCCCGGCGTGAGGCGCTGGCCGCCCGCGATGCCGGTCTCAACCAGCCGCGCCTGTGGAAGCTGATCGCAGCGATTGACGCCCGCGACGGCACCACCACCCCGCCGCCCGGCTATGATGCCGCAGAGCCACTGCCGATGAGTGCGGATCCCGGCTGGGTTTGCGAATTCTGCCAAACCGCCGAGACGCAATGGCAGCCGGTGTGCCCAACCTGCAAAACCCCCGGCCGCATCAGCTGGGGCAACGCACCAAGGTCAAAGCTACTGGCAGGCTGATCCTCGTTGCGATATCGCAACAAATAGGACGTGCTTGGACCTGGGCCTCCTGCCGGGCAAAAAATTTGGAAAAAAGAAAGTGGCGATAACGCGTCGCCACGGCTGCAAAGCTGGCGCGGCATTGCTTTATTGGGCAGACGGATCAGCGCCGCCGTGATCACCGGGATCATCACAGCCAGGCCAAACCGCGTCACATGCCGCCACAGCACCATGCGGCCCTTGGGCGTCATTCGGGCGGGAAAATATCCGTCCGGCCCACCCCAGCCATCCTCGACAATGCCGGGCTCCTCCGCAAACTCCAAGCCCGCAAAACGCTCCTCCGTGGCCAACCACGCCAGCAGAGCGCATCGGATCGCAGGGCACAGATTGGCAATGATGATCAGCTGCATCAGCAGATTCCACTCCCCCGCCGCGCGCACAGCTCCGCCAATGAGGCAAAGCAGCGCCATCGGATCGGGTGTTGCGGGATTGCGAGAGGCGGTCATTGGGGAAGGGTCCTGTGCCAGAGAAAGAGTTATTCTCTATGACATAAACCCAGCCAACATGCAAGACATATTAACGTAAGGTGCAACCCGCTTTAGGATTGCACCCCACCAACTCACCTCACCTCATCAAGCGCGGCGGCGCCGCAACAGAGCCAGTGCCGCAAGTCCGGACATCACCACAGCCGCTGACCCCGGCTCCGGCACGGACAACGCGCCCAGCAACCCGCCCTGCTCATTCGCAAGACCGGCCGTGAAGTAGACCGTCTGCGTGCTGCCGGCATTGCCGCCATTGCCGTTCACCAGCGCCCAAAGGCTCGGCTCCACGAGCGTCTTGCTGGACTGATCGGCCAGCTGCCCCAAATAAGCGTTCGTGTTCGGGTCATAAGCATTGATCGTGCCGGTGTAGAAATTTCCGACCAGCAGATCATTGGCATACGCACCGAACGTGGAAGGCGCGATGTCCAACCCCCACGGCTCCGCCAGCGTGCCGTCTTTCGCTACCAGCTTGATAAACGTCCCATCCGGGTTGAACTCGGCTACGGCACCCGAGTAAGTGGCAAAGTTGGCATACGCCACATACAGCTTGCCGTTCAGCGTCTGAATGTTGAACGGCACATAGCCAGCCGGCAGACCGGATGCGAACGAGCCCGCCAGCGTCGTCACCGGCGCGAAGGTCGTGTCGAACACGTCAATCGTGCCCTTCGCGGTGTTGGCGGCGTAGATATAAACCTGCCCACCCGTGCTGTTCTCCGCGATCCCGTTGTAAGAGGCTCCAGCGGTAGAATTATCCACCTTCACCGCCGCCGCCGAGCCGCTGGCCCAGGCCGAGATCTTGCCGTCATCGCCCGCAAAGATGAACTTCGAAGCGGTCGTGCCCGTCACGTAAAAACCGGTCGTGTCGGTGTTGAAAATCTGCCCGGTGCTGTTCGCCACCGAAACCACCAAGCCCTGCTTTACGCCGCTGCTGTTATACAGCGTGGAGACACCCGAATTGTTGTCTGACACCCAGAACGGGCCGGTGGGCGTGAACGAGACGCCCCACGGGTTCTTCAGCTGCGGATCAATGTTCAAGGCACCCACGGTGCCGTCCGACACCAGATTGGTTTGGCGATACTGCGCAAACGCAGGCCCTGCGGTCAGGATTGAGGCGATCAGCGTGGCTGCGGCAAGCGTGCGATACATGTCATTCCCCCTGCTTCACGAGACTTCACATCGGAAGTGGAGGAGAAAATTGGCGCGTCAAGCCAACAGCATTGCGGTTTTTGCCATGACATCAAAATGTAATGATGCTCATCGGCAATAAAAATCATTTACATCAAACAACGCCATGACGATGCGGGCGCTGATCACAGACGTCATCACACGTCCACCGTAGGTCGGGCGTCAGCCCGAAGCCCACGGCAACGTTAACCGTGAGCCCGACCCACCAACCAACATCAGGCGGCTTGCGGCTCTGCGTCCTCAATGAACCGCCGCAATACCGCAAAGAACCGCTCCCGCGCATCACGCACCACGCCATGCCCGCAATCCGCGAACCGCTCGAACTGTACGAGATGCTTCGGCAAACAGGCCGCAATCGTTTCGCTGAATACAATCGGCGTGATCGGGTCCGTCTCGCCGCCCATCACCAGCGTGGGGCATTTCACCCCGGCCAGCGCCGCGCGGAAATCCATCCGCATGCTCTCATTCCCGCGCCCGTTGAAATGCAGCGAAACCGCGTCATGCACGATGCTGCGCGCCATCGCATCCGGGTCCGCTGCCGGTTTCGTGTTGTACAACGGGTGGCATTTCTCCCGGTAAATCCGGCGGTTCTCAGCCGAAGGCGTCAACCAGAACGCCTCCGCCATGTGCCGCGCCTCTGGCCCGCCAATCCGCTCGAACGCATCGAAAATCACGTCCCATTCCATCTTTGCCGACGTGCTGACCAGCACCAGCCGGCCGGGATGCTCTGGATGCCGCGTGGCGTAGGACTGCGCCACAAACCCGCCAAACGACACGCCGTACACAATCGGCTTCTCAATGCCGAGCACATCGCATAGCCCGCGCACATCATCGCCCCATTGCGCCAGGTTCCACCCCGCCGGATCGCCGTACTCGCTGCGCCCATTGCCGCGATGATCGACGTAAATGATCTGCGCCAGGTCAGCCAAAGCCGTGAAATCCGGCTTGAAATACGTATGGTCAAAACCGGGACCGCCATGCAGCACCATCAGTGTCGGTTTCTGCCGCATGGTCTTGCCATGTGGGACCAGCCCCGCCCCCTCAACGTCAAAATACAACCTCGCGCCGTTGACGGTCACGTGCATGGCCAGCTCTCCCTCAGGCTTTTGCTCAAAACTGCTTCAACAGCCGCTCAATATAATCCAACTCATCCTGCCCACGGCTCCGGTCCGCCCCACGCCTGCGCAACTCGCCCTGCAATTCGCGGCTGCGCAACTGCTCCATCTCGTCCGGCACATGAACATTCCCGCCGACATCGCGCCCGGTGTTGCCCTCGCCGCGGGAGCGTCCGAACGGATCGCGGTCACGCCCCTCACCGGCATGTTGCCGCCCCTGGCCCGGCTTGCCGCCCCGGCCCTTGCCCTGGCGATCCTGGCCCTGACCGCTGCCGTCGCCCTGGCCCTGGCCATCATCGCCCTGACCGTCGCCCTGCTGATCGCCGGACATAGCGCCGTCGCCGTCGCCATCCTCGCCATCATCGGCCTGTTCTTCGCCGGACTGCTCGCCCCGCCCGAATTGCTGCGCCATTTGCTGCTGCATCGACTTGCCGCCCTTCTGCAGCGCCTCGATGGCGGTTTGCACGAAGCGCATTGCCAGCGCGTCCTGATTCGTCGCCAACGCCTGCGCCGCCTCGCGCATCGCCGCATCCGCGTCACCGAGATTGGGCGGCACCTTGCCGGTGAGGTCGCCGTATTGCTGCATCACCTCGCCCACCGCCATCCGCAGCGCCAGCTGGGTGCGCTGATCGGCAACCGACGGATCAACCCCGGCCGCCGGCGCGTGATCGGTCTCCTCCGACGCATCCACCGACGGCAATGGACGCAACCCCTGCCGGTTCTCCACCCGGCCCTGCGCGCGATCAAGCAGCCCGCCCTCACGGCGCACCATGTCCTGCACCACGCTCACCTGCTGCTGGCCCTGCTGCCGCTTCTCCGCCCGCTCGCGCTGCCGCTCGGTCATCTGGCCCTGATCGGCGTGACTGTCCTTGAGCGCCTGCATCTGCCGTTCCAGCTCGGCCAGACGCTCACGTGCCGTTTGGGTGTCACCCTTGCGCGTGGCCTCCTTCATCTCCTGCATCAGCCGCTGCATCTCGCGCTGATCCTGCGGATGGGCGTCCGGATTATAGCTGTCGCTGTCCGGGTCGCGCCGGGCCTTGTCGGTCAGCGCCTCCAGCCGCTTCTGTAACGCCTCTTTCAGCGCCTCAATGCGCTTTTCCAGAGCCTCCCGCGTGTCCGGGTTTTGCCGCGCCTGATCTTTCTGATCGGCCTGCTTCTCCGCCTCCAGCGCATCGCGCAACTGCTGCCGCGCCGCCTCCAGCGCCCGCGCCGTCCGATCAGGAGCGCCTTCCTCCAAATGCAACGCCAGTGACCACAGCCGCTCCTGCGCCTCGGCCACCGTCCCCGCCTCTTGCGAGGTGCCAAGCAACGCCATCACGCTGCGCAGGTTCAAATACCCCGCACTGTCATCATCCCAAGCGCCCTCAACCGACCCAATCCGGTCAAGTGCTGCAATCGCGTCCATCCGGTTATCCGGTGCCGCACTCAATTGACGGCGCACGGCGGCCACCGCGCGGGCCAGCAGATTGTTGAACCGCCGCTCCGGCAGTCGGAACTGCAACACCTCGCTGCGCCCCTCCAGCCCCGGCGCATCCTTTCCCACCAGCTGCGCCATCACCGGCAGACCAGCCCATGGATGCGCGGTCAGGTCCACAATGCGCGTCCCCTTCGCCGCTTTCGTCGAGCCACCCGGCAACGGCACAGGCACCAGCAGCGCCGGCGCACCCGGCTGCGGCACCAGATGCAATTCCGCATGCAACTCCGTCACGCCGTAATCATGCCGCACGTCCCAAGGCAACCGCGTCTGCGGCGTCGCCCCGGCCGCCTGAACACCGGGACGCTCCGGAAACCTCACCACCGGCGGCTGATCCGCCAGCACAGTGATGTCCCATCCCGCCATCTCCCGCCCACCCCGCCGCACCGCCACATGGCCGGTGGTCGAAAGCGTCGTGTCCAACTGAAAGCTGTTGGCGTCGAGCGCTGCCAACGCCGTGCTGCCGCCCTTCTGCTCCAGCACCGGTGCCGCATCCGAAGCCGCCCCGCCGGTGACGTTGATGGTCAGCTTCGCCCCCGCCGGCACGCTCGCCTCACCGCCATCCGGCTTGAGGAACATCGGCGGCAGACCCGTATAAAGCGGTGGCGTGATCCAGGCCTGCACGAGCGCTGAGGGAGCCGCCGCCGGCACCGCCCATCCCGGATGCACCGCAGCCCTCAGCCGCGTGCCCACATCATTTCCGGCAATCACAAAGCTCGCCGCCAGCCCAACCACCACCACCGAACGCAAAGCATATGTATCAATCGCCGCCAGCACCGGTCGCGGCGCACGCAGCCGCAAGCGCGCAATTTGTGCCCGAGCCCGCGCCACATGCGCCGCCCAGATCGCACCACCCCCCGCAGCTGGCGCATCCGTCAGCACCGCCAAAGGCTGATGCCGCAGCCCAGAATCCTGCTCCAGCCGCCGGTCCGCCTCCGCCGCCGCGGGCCTGCGCACCCGCCGCAATCCCCATGTCAGCAAGCCCAGCACAGCCAACCCAGAGATCGCCAACGCCACCACATGCACCAATGGCGGCAGCAGACGCGGCACGCCCAGCAACGCCAGGCACAGCAAAACCGCCACCAGCCCAAGCCCCGGAGCCACCGCAGGCCAAACCCGCTCAAACCACAGCACCAGCCGCGCCAGACGGCGCATCCGGCCCAGACCAGCAACGCTCTGATCGGTGGCCGGAGGCAGGGTCATGCGCACAGTCTCATGCAGTGAAATCAGGGATGATTTCGCCAGACCACAAGGCCTCCACCGGCTGCCGAGCGCGAATCACGGTCCACGTGCCGCCATCCACCATCGCAATCGGGGCCAACGGACGCGAATTGTAAGTGGAGCTCATCACCGTGCCATAGGCCCCCGCATCCAGCAGCGCCACGCGCCCGCCCGCCTCCACCGGGGCCACCAGGCGGTTGCGCGCGAACGTATCGCCCGTCTCGCACACCGGCCCCACCACATCCATCACCCGATCCGGCCCGGCATTGCTCGCCGCCAGCGGCACCACGCCGTGGAAACTGTCATACATCGCAGGACGGATCAGGTCGTTCATCGCCGCATCCAGCACCATGAACCGATCATGCGCCTTGTTCAGCACCACGCTTGCCAACAGCATCCCCGCAGGCCCCACCAGCCACCGCCCCGGCTCCGTCATCAACGTGAGGTCCATCCCGCCAAACGCCGCCCGAATGGCCCCCGCAAACGCCGCCGGAGACGCCTCCGCCTCATCGCCATAGGTGATGCCAAGCCCGCCGCCGCAATCCATCCGCGTCACCGTCTGGCCCTGCGCCCGCAGCGCCCGGATCAACTCCGCCGCCCGCGCAAACGCCGCCCGATATGGAGCCATCGACAAAATCTGACTGCCGATATGCAAAGCCAGCCCCTGCGGCCTTACCCCAGGCAACGTCGCCGCATGCGCATAAAGCGCCGCCGCCTCGCCATAGGCGATTCCGAACTTGTTGTCGGCCTTCCCGGTGGTGATCTTGGCATGCGTCCCGGCATCCACATCGGGGTTGATCCGCAGCACAATATCCGCCGTGCGGCCCATGCTGGCGGCAATGGCCGAAATCGTCGCCAACTCCTCCGCACTCTCCACGTTGAGCTGATAAATCCCCTCGCCCAGCGCCAGCCGGATTTCCTCCGCCGTTTTGCCCACGCCGGAGAACACGATGTGATCCGCCGCAATCCCCGCGCGCCGCGCCCGCAGCAACTCGCCGCCGCTCACCACATCCGCCCCAGCACCGCCCTGCCGCACCAGGGTCAACACCGCCAGATGATCATTCGCCTTCACCGCATAATGAATATGTGTGTTCAGGCCCGCCAACGCCTGCGTCAGCTCCGCCAGCCGACGCCGGATCGTCGGTGCGGAATAAACCCAGCACGGAGTGCCCAGCGCATCGGCAATGGCATTGAGTGGCACGCCATCCAGCAACAGCCCATCCATTGCGTGCCGCTTCAGATGCGGGCGCGCGGCAATCAGCTCGGCGGTGGTAGGATCGGCGGCGGAAATCTGGGGGGCAGGTGCGGACATTTCGGCAGACTAGGACAAGCCGGGGCCTTGGTTCAATCAATCCCCGTTGTTTGCTACACTGCCCCAATGATCACCATCAAACCCGCCCTCTCCGCGCAAGATATGGCCGAATGCTTCCGCATCCGCATGGACGTGTTCGTCACCGAGCAAGGCGTGCCCGAGGATGAGGAGATCGACGCCTACGACGAACACGCCCACCACTTCCTCGCCTGGCGCGAAGGCGAAGCCGTCGGCACCGCCCGCCTCATGCTGATCGACGAAGGTCGCACCGGCAAAATCGGCAGAGTGGCCGTCGATCGCACCCAACGCGGCCTAGGTGCGGGAGCGGCCCTCATCACCGCCGCCGAAGCCGCCGCCCCCAACGTGGGCCGCTTTCAACTCGACGCCCAGGTGGCCGCCATCCAATTCTACGAACGCCTCGGCTACGTGACAGAGGGCGAGGAGTTTCTGGACGCCGGGATCGCGCATCGGCGGATGGTGAAAGTGGCGGCGAATTCAGCGTAATCCTGGCAACCATGGCCAGCACTGTGGTAATGTTACCTCATGCCCGCACCATCAACCTTACCGCTAAGTGTCTCGCACCATCGTCCTGCACAGCGCACAAAAGCCCAGAACAAGGCCGTCGCCGGATTGCCAGACACGCAGAGCGAAGCACACCTCGCAGAGATGGCGGAGGCGTGCCGGAAGCTTGCTGAGCTGACCGATGACGAAATCGCAATGGCCGACGCCTTTGCAAAAGCCATGGGGCAAATTGACGAGTGGCGGTGACCGCTGCGGCAATGACGCGCGGGTCGGTCGTCGTGTTTCGCTTCCCTGCAGACAAAGCCCGTCCGGGCATCGTTGTCCGCTCTGATCTATTATCAGCGCTGCCCTACCTCACGTTGCTGCCAATCACGACTGAATTGCGTGAAGGCATTCGGTTTCGGATGGATATCGCACCCAGCGAGGCAAACGGCCTGCGAGAGCCGTCGCAAGTCATGGTGGACTGGCCTCAGACCGGACGGGTGACGCAAATCGGAAGCGTCATTGGCGTCATCGACGATGATCTGATGCGCGACATTACGGGCCGCTTGGGCATAGTCCTCGGCCTGACGACGTAGGGTGGGTGAGCCGCTCGGCGTCACCCACCATGCTCGCCAAACAACGAAAAGGTGGGTGGCTCAAGCGCTTACCCACCCTACGAAATCACCCTACCGCGCCGCCCCAAGCGCCCAGGCCAAAACACCCTTCTGCGCGTGCAGCCGGTTCTCGGCCTCGTCGAACACCACCGATTGCGCCCCGTCGATCACGCCCTCCGTCACTTCCTCTCCCCGATGCGCGGGCAGGCAATGCATGAAGATTGCGTCCGGGGCGGCCTTGGCCATCAGCGCCTCGTCCACCTGATACGGGGCCAGCATGTTGTGACGATTTCCGGCATTGTCGTCATCGTTCATGCTCACCCAGGCATCCGTCACCACGCAACGCGCACCCGCCACAGCCGCCGCAGGATCAGACAACAGCTCAATCACAGCACCCTCAGCGCGAGCCCACGCAATCAACTCGGCGGGCAGCTTCTCCGGCTCTGGCGTTGCAATCCGCAGCGTGAAGCTGAAGCGTGCCGCCGCCTCGATCCAGCTGCGCGCGACGTTGTTGGCGTCACCGCACCAGGCCACAACCTGCCCTGCAATCGGCCCGCGATGCTCCTCGAATGTCAGCACGTCGGCCATCAGCTGGCACGGATGTGACGCCGCCGTCAGCCCATTGATCACCGGCACCGTGGCATACTCGGCCATCTCCGCCAGCTTCTCCGGCGCGTCCGTCCGCATCATGATCGCATCGACATAGCGCGACAGCACGCGCGCCGTGTCCGCAATCGTCTCACCGCGCCCCAGCTGCATGTCCTTGGACGACAGCGTGATCACGTCGCCGCCCAATTGCCGCATCGCCACTTCAAAGCTGACACGCGTGCGGGTGGAGGGCTTCTCGAAGATCAGCGCAATCGTCTTGCCGGCCAGCGGCTTGGACGAATGATCCGTCGTCTTGAAGTGGCTCGCAATATCGAGCATTCGGCGCAGCGTGGCCGGGTCGAAATGTGCGAGATCCAGAAAGTGGCGGGGCGTCTCCTTTGCCCCGCCGGTCTCGGTGCCGCTCTTTTCCGCCGACACCCGGCGAGGGGCGGCGCTCATTTCGCGGCCATGATGGCGGGCTGCGGCAGGCAGCGCATGGCACCATGGCGCATCATCTCCAGCGCCGTGTCGATGTCGGCATCCGTCACCACCAACGGCGGCACCAGACGCACCACATTGTCCCCAGCGCCGACGGAGAGCAGGCCCTCGGCCATGAACGCGTCCTGCACCTCGGTGTTCGGCACCACGCATTTCAGGCCAACAATCAACCCGGCCCCGCGCGCTTCCTCGAACACGGTCGGGAACTCGGCGGCCAGATCCACCAGTGCAAACCACAATTTTCGCGCCCGGCGATCAACGTCGGCCAAAAACCCATCGGCCAGCACCACATCCAGCACCGCATTGCCCGCCGCACACGCCAGCGGATTGCCGCCGAACGTGGTGCCATGCGTGCCCGCATAAAGCGACTTCGCCAGATGCTCCTTCGCCAAAATGGCCCCCATCGGGAAGCCACCGGCGATGCCCTTGGCAATCGACATCACGTCCGGCGTGATGCCCGCCCATTCATGCGCGAACAGTTTGCCGGTGCGCCCCATGCCGCATTGCACCTCGTCCATGCCGAGGAAAATGCCGAACTCATCGCACGTCGTGCGCAAATCACGCAGAAACTGCAGCTGCGCCGGACGGATGCCGCCCTCGCCCTGCACCGGCTCGATGATAATGCCAGCGGTTTGCGGCGTGATGGCATCTCGCAGCGCGTTGAGGTTGTTGAACGGCACGTGGTCGAACCCGTCCACCTCAGGGCCGAAACCCTTGAGGTATTTCGCATTGCCCGTCGCCGCCAGCATCGCCAGCGTGCGGCCGTGGAACGCGCCCTCAAAGCAGATCACCCGATAGCGTTCCGGGTGGCCGTTATCGTGCTGCGCCTTGCGGATCATCTTCACCATGCCCTCGTTCGCCTCAGCGCCCGAGTTGCAGAAGAACACGCTGTCCGCGAACGTCGCCGCCACCAGACGTGCGGCCAACTCCTCGGCCTGCGGCACCCGGTAAAGGTTGGAGACGTGCATCACCTTGTGCGCCTGCTTGGCGATCGCGTCCGTCAGGCCCTTATGGCCGTGGCCGAGCGAGGAGGTGGCGATACCCGCCCCGAAATCCAGGAATCGTCGGCCATCCGCCGTGTACAGCCAGCAGCCTTCACCATGCTCGAAAGCAAGGTCCGCGCGGTTGTAGGTCGGCATCAGGGCGGCGATCATGGTCCTCGAATCCTATTCGCCTCCCGGTCAGGGAGGAGTGTTTCCGCAATTGCCCGGACATGCACCCTTGCGCACGCCGTAACGGAAAGGACGAGCATGACGGGGCCGATAACCCCGTGTCAAACAACACTGCATGGCGCTGATAAAATAATGCGCATGGCACGTGTGCGCGCAGCGCCGGGCGAACGCACGGTCAGCATGGCATTCTGCGCCATGCGCGAGCCAAAACCTGCCGGACCCGCCCCCACCGAAGCCCGGCTGCACGAGGCCGCGTTGGCGCATCTGGCCCGCTACGGCACCACGCAGAAGGGCCTCATCCGCGTGCTGGATCGCCGAGTTGATCGCTGGGCGCGGGCGTTCGGCGAGCCGGAACCGGACATCGTCGCCGAATGCAAACGCGCCGTGCGGCGTGTCGCCGCCAAGCTCGTCACCCTCGGCTTGATCAACGATGCCGCCTTCGCCGAAAGCCGCGCCCGCTCGCTCACCCGCACCGGCCGCTCCAAACGCGCCATCGAGGCCCATCTCGGCGCACGCGGCGTGGACGGCGAAATCGTCCGCGCCTCGCTCCCCGCCGACCCGGAGGCCGAACTCGCCGCCTGCATCGCCCTCGCGCGGAGGCGTCGCATCGGCCCGTTCCGCAGGCCGGAAGTGGAGCCAAACCCACTGAAGGAAATGGGCATGATGGCCCGCGCGGGCTTCGGCCACGAAGTCGCCAGCCGCGCCATGGCGATGGAGCCGGAAGAAGCCGAAAACCTCATCATCCGGCTGAAGCAGTTGTGACGCACTCGCCCACACCAACCCCGTCATTGCGAGCCGCTGCTCGGCGGCGTGGCAATCCAGAGCCACAAGACGCGTTCAACGGCCCCTGGATTGCCACGGCGCTAACGCGCCTCGCAATGACGACGCATCATGGGCAAACCCTATGACCGTCGAACCCGTCACCTTCACCGCCAAAGGCGTCCGCCGCGGCTATATCGACTGCCTGCCGCTGCTGCTCGCCATGGCCCCGTTCGGCCTCATCTGCGGCGTGCTGTCGCAAGGCGTGGGCCTGTCCATCGGTGAGACGGTGCTGATGGCGATGATCGTTTTCGCAGGCTCAGCCCAGCTCGTCTGCCTCAACATCTGGACCCACCCGCCGGACTTGCTGGCCGTGACCCTCGCCACCTTTGTCATCAATCTGCGCATGGCGCTGATGGGGCCGGTGCTGTCGCCGTGGCTCGACCAGCTGCGCGGATGGCGTGTCTGGGGCAGCCTGTTCGTGATGGCCGATCAGAACTGGGCGATGTCGGTCAGCGAGATGAACAAGGGCGGGCGTGATGCAGGCTACCTGCTCGGCACCGGCCTCGCCTTCTGGTCGATGTGGGTGGCCACGTCGGCAGTCGGCTTTGTGCTGGGTGCCGCCGTGAAGCCCACGCCCGGACACCCGCTGTTCTTCGCGGCGCTTGCCGTGTTCGTCGTCATGCTGGCGCAGATGTGGCGCGGCCGCGCCGATATTCTGCCCTGGGTGATCGCAGCCCTCGTCTCCTCCGCCGTCGCCTGGCTGTTGCCGGGCACATTCTGGTTCATCGTCGCCGGTGCCATCAGCGGAAGCGTCGTCGCCGGCGTGCGCGACCATATGCGCGACGAAAAACCCACATGACGTTTGACCCCTGGAATATCGCAGCCTTCGTGCTGATGGCGCTGGCCACCTATGCCTGCCGTGGCGGCGGCTACTGGCTGTTCCGCCAGATCAAGCCGAGCCCGCTGATCCGCGCCATCATGAAATACATCCCCGGCACGCTGTTCGTGAGCTTCGTCGTGCCGTCGCTGATCCAAGGCGGATTGCAGCCAATGGTCGGCGCTGCGGGAACGCTGGCGGTGATGCTCGCCACCCGCAACATGGCGCTGTCCATCGCGGGCGGAGTGGCGGCAGCGTGGGCGGTGTGGCTGCTGAAATGAAACCAATCTGGCCCATCCTCTCCGGCATCTGCGCCACCATGACCGGCATTGGCCTGTCCCGCTTCGCCTACGCGCCACTGCTTCCCGCTATCGTGCAAACCGGCCAGCTCACGGGCGGGCAGGCGGGCGCACTGGGTGCCATCAATTTCGGCGGATACCTCATCGGAGCTTTCACCGCGGCCCGCGTTGGCCGGGCGCTTGGGCTGAGAACGGCGCTGCGGGCCTCGATGATCCTGGTGGTGCTGTGCTTTTTGCTCTGCTCTGTGCCGGGCGGACTGCTCTGGCTCACCCCATGGCGCGCCCTGACAGGCTATGCCGCCGGCGTGCTGATGGTGCTGGCAGGGCCTGCCGTGCAAAGCGTGGTGCCCGCTTCCATGCGCGGCCTCGCATCCGGGCTTATATTTGCAGGCGTCGGCTCCGGCATTGTGGTTGGTGCGATCCTCGTCCCACTGATGCTCCCTGAGGGGGTGCCTGCCGTCTGGCTGGCGCTTGCCGCCCTCGCAGCCGCACTCACGCTATTTTCGTGGCAACTCTGGCCGAACGTCGAAGCCCCACCAGCCGCGCGCATGCCGAAGCTGCGCGGGCCTGCCGGATCGCTCGTGCTGTCCTACGCCTTCGCGGCCATGGCTCAGACGGTTCACATGGTCTGGTGGCCGGACTTTATCGCGCGTGGCCTCGGACGCGGCACCGAAACCGCCTCGCTGTTCTGGATGCTGTTCGGCCTTTCCGCCGCCAGCGGCCCCGCCCTTTACGGCCGTCTTGCCGACCGCATCGGAGCCTCTCGCACGTTGCAGGTCGTCATGGCCGCGCAGGCCGCAGCCCTTGCCGCCCCACTGCTCAGCACCGCCACGCCTGCGCTCGCCTTCTCCGCCATCGCCGCCGGAAGTGCCGCCATTGGCTCCACCGCCGTCACCCTCATCCGCGCCCGCGAACTCGGCGGCGGCGACGCCACTGGACTGTGGCGCATGAGCACCTCTGCCTTCGGCCTCACCCAAACCATGACTGGCTTTTTGCTGGCCTGGCTCTACACCCAATTTGGCAATAGCGGCGGCTACGAGGCGCTGTTCATGTTCGGCCTCACCGCCGCCCTCGGCGCATTGCTCAGCGCGCGATCGTAACCGGTTAGTGAAGCCGTAGGGTGCAATGCGCTTTGGCATTGCACCATCTTCGCCGCAGAGATGGTGCAATGCCAAAGCGCATTACACCCTACGGAATTGCTTTATGACCTGACAGTTCCGTGGTGATTCTGCTATGATCGAACCATGCCCATCGCTCGATCCGCTCAGCGCCTCTGTGCCGTGCTGCTCGCAGCC
Organism: uncultured Rhodospirillales bacterium; assembly: GCA_903823665.1. Taxonomy (GTDB): domain Bacteria; phylum Pseudomonadota; class Alphaproteobacteria; order Acetobacterales; family Acetobacteraceae; genus CAIQQQ01. The sequence goes on along the minus strand of CAIJTR010000097.1, from coordinate 14,047 downwards.
GTGCTCTCAGCCTGCGCGTCCGGTGGAGGCCGCTCACCCACGGCCTATAGCGGCGGCGGTCCATCATATCCCGGCATCAACTGCGCCCCGTTCGCCCGCGAACTCTCCGGCATCGCGCTGTATGGAGACGCCGCAACTTGGTGGGATCAGGCCGCGGGTCGCTACACCCGAACCGAGCACCCTGTCATCGGCGCTGCCCTGGTGTTCCGCCGCGAGCAACGCCTGCCCTCCGGCCACGTTTCCGTCGTCTCGCGCATTCTGGGCGCGCGGCAAATCCAGGTCACGCAGGCCAACTGGGTGCCGGGCGAACTCGACCTCGATCAACTCGTGGTGGACGTGTCAGAGAACAATGACTGGACCGAGGTGCGCGTCTGGTGGCCCCCGGTGGGCTCGCTTGGCAGTCACGCTTATCCCGCCTATGGCTTCATCGAACCGCGGGAGCGTTCCACGCATGAGGTGATCGCCCGCGTGGCCCCAGTCGCAGCCCAGGTCTCGCTCAGTTCCTCAACCGGCCGCCCGCCGCCAAGGGCGCGCGCCATGGCGGGCCTCTAAAGCCCCGCGTTATGCGCCACCAGCGCATTCCAAAGCGCCAATAGCTCGCCTTCGCCCAGATTGTTGGTAGCGTTCGGGCGAACCGCCGTATGCACCAGCACCGTCTTGCTCGCCGGATCAACCAGCAGCACCTGTCCATGAATGCCGCGCAGCGCGAATGCCCGCCGATCACCCGGTAGCAGCCAAATCTGATAGCCATAGCCAAGCTTGCGCCCACTCACGCCCGGTGCTAGCAAAGGCGATTGCGGGGTGGTTGCCTCTAACATCCACGTCTTCGGGATCACCTGCGTGCCGCCCGCCATCCCGTCATGCGCCAGCAATGTGCCCAGCCGACCATAATCACGCAACGTCGCATTGAAGCAGCAATAGGCCACCGCATCGCCATGTGCGTCCGTGATCCACGATGCCGCAGCCTCCGCCCGCATCGGCGTCCACAGCCGCTTGTTGACGTAGTCACCCAGCCCCATCCCGGTGGCACGGCTGATCACCAGCGCCAGCAACTCAGTGTCCAGCCCGGAATAGTTGAACACCTGCCCCGGTGCCGCACTGCGTGCATCGAACTGCTGCATAATCGCGGCGATGCCGGGATATGACTTGCTGTTCAGCGCCCGGTTGAGACGCATGATGTCGTCCTTGCCGTCATAAACCTCATGAAACCGCAGCCCGCTCGTCATCGTCAGCAAATAACGCAGCGGCGTTTTGCCCGGCTCGGTGCCCGCCAATTCCGGCAAGTAGGTCGCAACCGTGTCATCGGCGGAATGCACGGCACCATCGGCAATGGCGATGCCCAGCATAATTCCCACAATCCCCTTCGCCATGGATTGCGAGGTGAACCGGTCCTGCGCCGTGCGGCCATACTGGTAATGCTCGAACGCGATCTGACCATCCCGCATGATCAGCAGCCCCGTCGTCGGGTTACGCTGCAGATAGCTTTCCAGCGACTGGGTGTTTCCGTCGAACTGATAGTTGAGCTGCAACTCGGCTGGGGCCCGCGTCAGCATGCTTGGGTTCGCCGAAGCCGGGATGGTCGTGTGCGGCCGCGCCTCATCATAATGACTATAGGTGCCAACGAGCGTGGCCTGCGTTGTCATCACGCCCAGCGGGGCCTGCGGATACCCCTGGCCCGCGCCATAGGCGTCAGCGTCAGGCCCTGCGTTGGAATGGACCGCAACAGCCTGGGAATGTGCCATCTGGCCGGTCGCCATCAGCAGCAGCAGGCTCAACGTCGAGAGGCGGATCATCGGCACGGCATTCCCAAATCTTGGTCGGTCACAGTACCAAAGCTCCCAGCAACGCATCGAGACGTTTGCGCCCCTCGCGCGTCGCCCGTAATTTAGCCCCATCCCAATCGATATAGCTGGCTTCCTGGGCGGCGGCGAGAGTGTCTGGGTCCAAAACGTCCACCAGCGCAAGCCCCGTCCGGCGCATAAAAGCGCCAGCATCGATCCCTTCCGAAAGCCGAAGCCCCATCAGCAGCATCTCATGCGCCTGGTCAATCGGCTGCACGCGCTCCTCGACCGTGCTGCCATGGCCCTGCTTTTCGACCAACTCCGCCCAAGGCTCCGGCGCGCGATGCCGCCGCGTCGCAATCCGCGCCCCATCCAGTGAAAGCCGCCCATGCGCGCCCGGCCCGATGCCCACGTAATCGGTGTAGCGCCAATAGGCGAGATTGTGCCGGCTCTCCCGGCCAGGCACGGCGTAGTTCGACACTTCATAGGCCGCCAAGCCAAACCGCGCCGCCTCCTCGCCGGTGGCGTCATACAGCTCCGCCTGCGTGTCGGCATCCGGCAACGTGAGTTCCCCGCGCCGATGCATCCCCTCGTAAACCGTCCCCGGCTCAATCGTCAGCTGATACAGCGACAGATGATCCGCAGCCAGGTCGAGTGCCCGGCGCAACTCCTCCCGCCACGCCGCCATCGTCTGCCCCGGCCGCGCATAGATCAGATCGAACGAGATGCGCGGGAATATCCGCCGCCCAATCTCCAGCGCCGCGATCGCCTGCGCCGGATCATGCTGCCGCCCCAGACGCCGCAGATCGGTGCCGTCCAGCGCCTGCACGCCAATCGAGATGCGATTGACGCCCGCATCGGCAAACGCCTGCAACCGCCCGGCCTCAATGCTGGTCGGGTTCGCCTCCAGCGTGATCTCACAGCCCGGCAGGCGGTCGAACAGCCGCCCCGCATCCGCAATCAGCGCCGCCACCGTCGCAGGCTCCATCAGGCTCGGCGTGCCACCGCCAAAGAAGATCGACGCCAGCGTGCGCCGCCCCAAACGCTGCGCCTCCCACGCCAGCTCCGCCCGCAAAGCCTTGGCAAACCGCGCCTGATCAATCCGCTCGCGCACATGCGAGTTGAAGTCGCAATACGGGCATTTCGACAGGCAAAACGGCCAGTGGATGTAAAGCGCGAGAGGTTCCATCCGCCCTATATGGCGCGATGAGGCGGAAAACACGCCGCCGTGATCTGCGCCCAGGCCATCGCACGGTGGCTGGTTGCATGTTTTAAGGCGGGGTCCATCTCCCCGTAACTCTGCGCACCACCCAACGGCAGGAACATCGGATCATAGCCGAAGCCATGCGTGCCCCGTGGTGGCCAGATCGCCTGACCCTCCGCACGACCCAAAAAGCTCGCCGTCTCGCCATCCGGCCATGCGAGGCAAAGTGCAGCCGTGAACCAGGCCCTGCGATCCACAGCCTCGCCCATCTCGCTGTTCACCCGCGCCATCGCAGCGCCAAAATCCTTGCCCGGCCCCGCCCATCGCGCCGAGTAAATCCCAGGAGCGCCACCCAAAGCCGCCAGCGAAAACCCGCTATCATCGGCCAGCGCCGGCCGGCCCGCCGCCATCGCCGCCGCCTGCGCCTTGATCACCGCGTTGCCGACGAAATCGTCCGCCGTCTCGTCCGGCTCCGGCAGCCCCAGATCGCCCGCCGACACCACCGACAAGCCATACGGTGCCAGCAGCACCGCGAATTCCCGCAGCTTGCCCGCATTGTGCGTGGCCAGAACGATGCTGGCCCCAGCTTCGAGACGGCGTGCCATTCAGCCCTCCAACACCTTCAACTGCGCCGCATGCAGCTCATCCGTGCCCTTGCGGGCCAGCGCCATCAACGCATCGAACTGCGTCGGCTGAAACGCCCGCTTCTCCGCCGTCGCCTGAATTTCCACAATGCCGCCACCCGCCGTCAGCACGAAATTCGCATCCGCCTCGGCATGGCTATCCTCGGCATAATCCAGATCCAGCACCGGCGCGCCCTCGAACAACCCGCACGAAATCGCCGCCACCTGCCCAATGATCGGCACCGACGATATCACGTTCATCTTGATCAAATGCTTAAACGCCAAATTCAGCGCCACCCATGCCCCGGTAATCGACGCACAGCGCGTGCCGCCATCGGCGTTCAGCACGTCACAATCCAGCGTGATCTGCATTTCGCCCATCGCCGCCAGATCCGTCACGGCCCGCAGCGACCGGCCGATCAAACGCTGGATTTCCTGCGTCCGCCCGGATTGCTTGCCCCGCGCCGCCTCCCGCTCCCCGCGCGAATGCGTCGCACGCGGCAACATGCCGTATTCCGCCGTCACCCACCCCTGGCCCTTGCCACGCAAAAACGGCGGCACCCGGCTTTCGACCGAGGCGGTGCACAGCACCTCCGTCCCACCCATGCGGATGATGCAGCTGCCCTCTGCGTGATGGGAAAACCCCGGCTCGATGGAGACGGTGCGAAGCTGGTCGGGGGCGCGGCCGGATGGGCGCATGGAACACTCTCGTTGGCTGATGTGAAGCGCGCCTATGGCGGTCCGCGTCATCTTGCGCAAGTCTGTGGCTCTCTGGAGGGACCAATGTTGAAACTGGGTATCATCGGCGCTGGCATCATGGGCGAACGTCTCGCCCGCGCGGCGCGTGACCATGCAAGTGACACCGTCAATCTGGCCGGGCTATGGGATCCGCAGGAAGCCGCCATGGCGCGGCTGGCTGAACTCGCCCCGCCCTGCGCCAATGCCGCCGACCTGATTGCGGCGTCAGACTGCGTCTATATCGCCTCACCGCCGGCCAGCCATCTCGGCCACGCCCGCGCAGCCCTGGCCGCCGGCAAATCGGTGTTCGCCGAAAAGCCGCTCGCCGTCGATCTCGCCGATGCGCGCGCCTTCGTGGCGGAGGCCGCCTCTGCCCGCGCCGCTGTGAACTTCCCGTTCGCCTCGTCCCCCGCCGTCGCCCGCCTCATCGAGTGGCTCCCCGGCATCGGCGCGCCGCAGTCACTGACCATCGACGTCGCCTTCCGCGTCTGGCCACGCCCATGGCAGCACGACGCCGCCTCCTGGCTCGACCGCCCGGCCGAGGGCGGCTTCACGCGCGAAGTCGTCTCGCATTTCCTGTTCCTCAGCCGCCGCCTGCTCGGGCCGTTGGTGTTGCTGGAGCAGCTGGTGCAATACCCCGATGAGGGCCACAGCGAGCGAGACATCCGCGCCCGGCTCACCGCAGGCGGCGTCACCGTCAACCTCACCGGCAATGTCGGCAACACACCCAAGGACGATCACAACGCCTGGACCCTGCGCGGCGAGAAAGGGGCCATCCGCCTGCGTGACTGGTCCATCGCCGAACGCCAGTCCCAAAGCGGCATCTGGGTGCCAGACCCGGACGCCTTGGCGAACGAAAAGATGCGCCCGATCTCCCTGCGCCGTCAGCTGCAGGGCGTCGCCGCCATGACCGCAGGCGAACCCCACCACCTCGCCACCATCAGCGAAGCCTTCGACGTGCAACGCATCGTCGAAGCCATCCTGCACCCCGACACCGCCCCGATGCAGGAACCAGAATGACCGATCTCGATTCCTGCCTCGCTGACGCCGTTCGTATCGCCACGGACGCCGGGGCCCTCGCGCTGCGGATGCGCCCCGCCCCCGGTGCCGCCACCGCCAAGCTCAAAGGCGCGCAGGATTGGCTGACCGAGGCCGATGGGGCCGTCGAAGCCTACATCGCGGGCGAGATCGCACGGCTCTACCCGCAGGACGGCTTCCAGGGCGAGGAAACCGGGCTTGGGAAGGATGGCGAGCGCCGCTGGATCGTCGATCCCATTGACGGCACCTCCAACTACGCCCGCGGAGCCACGCGCTGGTGTGTCTCACTCGGGTTGATCGAGGGCACCACGCCCCTCGTCGGCGTGCTCGCAGCCCCCGCCTTGGGCGAGGTGTTCGCCGCCCGCAAAGGCGGTGGGGCCACCCTCAACGGCACCCCCATCCACGCCGCCGCCACCACCGATCCAAAGCGCGCCATGGTCGAAATCGGCTGGAGCCCGCGCCGGCCCGACGCCTTGTTTCAAACACTGATCGCCCGCATTCAGACCCGTGGTGCCATGGTCCGCGCCGGCGGCTCCGGCGCGATGGGCCTCGCCGACGTCGCCTGCGGCCGCGCCGACGGCTATATCGAGGCGCACATCAATCTATGGGACGTGGCCGCCGCACTCTGCATCTTGGATGAGGCTGGGGCTTTCGTATCCCGCTTCCTGGAAGGTCCTGGACCCCACCAAGGCGACATGATCCTGGCCGCAGCACCGGGCCTCGCCGCCATGCTGGAAAACGACGCTGCGATCAGTCTCTGATCACATCATCACCCAATGACGCCACCGAGTGCCGCACCCCGCCCGTCATGGGGTGCGGCACGCCGGTGGTGGCGGGCAGGCTGAGCGGCAATCCGGCCAGTGACCGCACCGCTAGAAATCCAAACGCCTGCGCCTCCAGCGCATCGCCGTCCCAGCCCACCACCTCCACCGGATCGACGGGAACCTGCAGGCTGTGCTGCAACCCCGCCATCAACGCCGCATTGTGCCGCCCGCCGCCACACACCAGCCAACGCAGCGGGGCCTGCGGCAAATGCTCGCGCGCCCGGGCCGTTGCCGCCACGGTGAACGCCGAAAGCGTCGCCGCCCCATCCTCCAGCGACAAACCGGCCAGCACATCGACGGCGAAGCTGTTGCGATCGAGCGATTTTGGCGGCGGTGCGTCAAAGAACGGGCTGCTCAGCAATGCCGCCAATCGCTCCTCATCGACCCGCCCGCCACGCGCCAGCGCGCCGCCCTCGTCAAAAAAAGCGCCGGTCTGCGTGCGCACCCAGTCATCGATCAGCGCATTGCCCGGCCCGGTGTCGAACGCGATCAGCGTCTCGCCGTCGATATAGGTGATGTTGCCAACGCCGCCGAGATTGAGCACCGCCAGCGGGCCGTCGATCTCCTTGGCGAGTGCCGCATGAAACACCGGAACCAACGGCGCGCCCTGCCCACCGGCCTCGATATCGGCATGGCGAAACCGGTTGACGACGGGAATGCCCAGCATCGCCGAAAGCGCAGCACCGTCGCCCAACTGCCGGGTGAAGCGGTATTGCGGCCGGTGCAGCACGGTCTGGCCGTGAAACCCCACCACATCAATGGCGCTCGCCTCTAGCCCCGTCTGCGCCAACACCGCCCGCACCGCATCGGCATGCGCCTGGGTGATCGCCGCTTCCAGCTCCAGCAACGGGTCAAGCCCAGCCCGCTCCGGCTCCGCTGCCAGCGCCAAAATCGCCGCGCGTGTCTCGGCTGGATAAGGATGCGTGACGAACGCGCCAGTGTGCCGGATGGTGTGCCCATCGGTGCGGATGATGGCCGCGTCAATGCCGTCAGCCGAGGTACCGCTCATCAACCCGATGGCGGTGAGAACCTTCTCAGTCACGCGCATCCGGCCGGTCGATGGTCGTCCAGCCCGGCTCTATCCGCAGTTCCGGGAAGCGGCACAGATCAAGCCCCCGGCGCTCCTCGGCGGCGCGGTTGGAGAACACCACCCGCACATCGACACTGCACGCGCCATGAAACGCAATGCGCCGTTGATCATGCGCCGAGATGGTGGACGCCACCAGCAGATCCTCCCCCCATTGCGCCGCATCAGGCGGTGAGAAATACAACTGCTGAATAGGCCTGGGGCTCTCGTTGATCACTGTCACACTGCGCTCCGGCCCCAGCGGCTCCGGCGGCGGAGTGGCGTGCTTGCCATCGAACGCCAGCTCACGGTCGCGGCAGATGTTCACTCCACGGCTTTCCTCGCGGCTCGCATCCTCATAAACGGCGAGCACATCGAAATTGCAGGCCCGCGTACGACCAAGCTTCAGATGCACGTTCTGCCCAGGTGGCAATTCGTCATCTTCCAGCCGGTCCTGCCCCCAGGAATCGGCGTCCTGTGAGGAGATATAGAGCTCAACGACGGGCTTGTTGGTGTGATTGGTCACCACCATCTCCCGATCGCCAATCGGGACCTGGGTGGGCCGTGTGGTCTCAGCCAAGGCGTGTTGGGCGAACGACAATGCGGCGAGGCTTGCGACCATCATCCAGAGCAAAATCCAAATCTGGCGGCGCTGCCCCATCCACACTCCCCTGGTGCCGGATCTGTCCCCGGTCCTGCAGGCTGTCTGCCGTGACGCGCAAGGAGGTGCAAGCGCCTGGGGCGTTGCTGTGACATTTTGGTCGCGGCCTGTTGCTGTTTCGCCCCATCGGCCTATTTCCAAAGCATGACCGAGATCGAAAAACCCGCGCCCAGCCCCGCTCCCGAACCGGCGAGCACAACGCCACCGGTGCCTCCCGCGCTGCCCCCCGAAATCGGCGGAGCACCTGGGCCGGAACCCACCCGCTATGGTGACTGGTCACACAAGGGGCGCTGCACAGATTTCTAAGCCGCCTCTGCCATGTCCGCGCTGGCCGCAGTAACGCTTGACTCTTTGGTTGTAGATAAGAACATATAGGGAACTTATCTCAGCTATCCCAGCCAAGGGCACCCAAATTTGCGGCCTCATTCCGCCATCGAGGATCTGCGCGCGCGCATCGCCCGGATCGAACGCAGCACCGCGCATCAGGCCGGCGTGCTGCCGTTCGGCCATGCGCCGATGGACGACGCCTTGCCCGGCGGTGGGCTGCTGCTTGGCGCGCTGCATGAGGTTGTGGCGGCAGGCGAGGCCGCGGGCGATGGTGCCGCCGCCGTGCTGTTCACCGCAGGCATCGCCGGGCGCAGTGTCGGCAAAACCCTGTGGTGTCTGGCGCGGTCTGACTTGTTCGCCCCAGGCTTGGCACAGGCGGGGCTGGATGCGGACCGGGTGATCTATGTCGAAGCCCCGGACGAGCGCGCCTTGCTCGCCTGTTTCGAGGAGGGGCTGCGCCATGGCGGCTTGGGCACGGTGGTCGCCGAAGTCACGCGCATGTCCATGATCGCCTCACGCCGCCTGCAACTCGCCGCCGAAAGCTCCGGCACGCTCGGCATCGCACTCCGCCGCTGGCACCGCTCAGCCGGACCGGTGGATGTCAGCACACCGAGTGCGGCGGTGACGCGATGGCGCGTGTCCGCCAAGCCATCAACCGCGTTGCCCGTCCCCGGCATTGGCCGCGCGAGATGGCAAATCGAACTGTTGCGCTGCCGGGGCGGAGGTTCCGGCGTATGGGAAATGGAGGCATGTGATGCCGAGGGTCGTCTCGCTATACCTGCCGAACTGGCCAACCGACCGGCTGCGGAGATCGCTCGGCCCCGACGCGCCACCGGCTGAAACGCCGCTGCTGCTGACCGGGCGGTCCGACGCGAAGCGCGTGGTGCTCGCCGCCGACAACGTCGCCCAACGTGCCGGTCTGCGCGTGGGGATGAAGCTCGCGCAGGCGCAGGCGATGGTCCCCGGCGTGATCGCCCGCCACGCCGAACCTGACGCCGATGCGGAGGCGCTGGACCGTCTCGCTGGCTGGGCCTTGCAACGCTATTCGCCCCTCGTCGCCACTGACGCACCGGACGGCTTGGTGATCGACATCACCGGTGCCGCCCATCTGCATGGCGGAGAGCGGCGCTTGCTGGCCGATCTGGTGGAGCGCCTGGCCGCCACCGGCATCACCGCGCGCGTCGCTGTGGCAGACAGTCACGCCGCCGCCCACGCCCTCGCCCGCCATGCCGCCAAACCGACGCTGGTGGTACCGGTGGGCGACGACGCGCAGGCTGTGCTGCCGCTGCCCATCGTAGCCCTCCGCCTGCCATCCGAAATGGTGGAAGCCCTGCGCGGCCTCGGCTTTTTCACCATCGCCGACCTCGCCCATCAGCCCCGCGCGCCGCTCACCAAGCGCTTCGGTGCGCTGCTGATCCGCCAGCTCGACCTCGCATTTGGCCGAGCCCAGGCCCCGATCATGCCGATCCGCCCACCCGATTTGCTGGAGGCCGAGCAGCGCTTCCTCGACCCCATCGGCACGCCGGACGCCCTCGCCCTGCACACCGGCGTGCTCGTGGAGCAGCTCTGCCCCATGCTCGAAGCCCGCGGCCTCGGCGCACGGCGGCTCGACCTGCTGTTCCACCGCATCGACGGCGCCATCGAGGCCATCCGCATCGGCACCGCCCGGCCCAACCGCGACATCACGCGCCTCACCCGCCTGCTCAGCGACCGCATCGAACGCATCGACCCCGGCCTCGGCATCGAAACAATGCGCCTCGTGGCCATCATCGCCGAACCGTTGGCCCAAGTGCAGGCCGCCTCGTCCCTCACCGCGAAAGCCACGCCCGACCTGTCCGGCCTGATCGACACGCTCTCCAACCGCCTCGGCCCCGACCGCGTCTATCGTATGGTGCCGGTGGCAAGTGACGTGCCGGAACGCGCCCAGCGTCGCGTCGCCGCCCTTTCGCCCGCCACCGGGGAGAGCTGGCCGAATTGGCCCCGCCCCTCGCGTCTGCTCGCCCGCCCTGAACCCATCGAAACCCTGGCCCTGCTCCCCGACCATCCCCCCGCCAGCTTCGTCTGGCGCGGCGTGCGACGGCGGGTGAAGCGTGCGGACGGCCCAGAACGCGTGTTCGGCGAATGGTGGAAACGCGACGCCGAAATGGCCGCTGTGCGCGACTATTTCCGCGTCGAAGACGAAGCCGGGGCGCGCTTCTGGATCTACCGGGCAGGCGATGGCGAGGACGCCGAGACGGGCTCACATGGCTGGTTCCTGCACGGGTTGTTCGGATGATGCGCCCGGCATGACCGCCTACGTCGAACTGCAATGCACCTCGCATTTCAGCTTCCTGCGCGGGGCCAGCTCGCCGGATGCGCTGTTCGCCCATGCCGCTGAACTCGGCATGACGGCGCTGGCCATCACCGACCGAGGCAGCCTTGCCGGCATCGTCCGCGCCCATGAAGCAGCGAAAGCCCACGGCGTCCGCCTCATCATCGGCAGCAGGCTGTACCTGTCCTGCGGCATGACCGTCCTTGTCTACCCCACCGACCGCGCCGCCTATGGCCGCCTATGCCGCCTGCTCTCCCTCGGCAAAACCCGCGCCGGGAAGGGGGCCTGCACACTGCATTGGCGCGACCTCGAAACATTCAGCGAGGGCCTGTTCGCCACCCTGGTGCCAGACGAGGCCGACGCCATCTGCGCGCAAAACCTGCGCCGCATGGCAAGCCTGTTCGGCCCCCGAGCCTCCCTCGCCCTCACCCTGCGCCGCCGCCCCGGCGACGCGCTCCGGCTGCACAATCTCGCCAACCTCGCGGCCCAAGCGGGTGTCGCCACCGTGGTGACCAACGACGTGCTGTTCGCCACCCCCGCCCGCCGCATCCTGCAAGACGTGCTGACCTGCATCCGCCACAATTGCACCATCGACGAAGCCGGTTTCCGCCGCGAGCGCCACGCCGATCGCCACCTCAAAGCCCCACGCGAAATGGCCCGCCTGTTCGCCCGCCATCCGGAGGCCATCGCCCGCACCCAAATCATCGCCGATGGCTGCCGCTTCTCGCTGGACGAGCTGGCCTATCAATACCCGAAGGAAGTCGTCCTCCCCGGCCTCACCCCGCAACAGGCGCTGGAGCAGCTGACATGGGAGGGTGCCACCCTGCGCTACCCGGAAGGTGTGACCGAGCGCGTCGCCCGCATCCTGCGCCACGAACTCGGCCTGATCGCCAAGCTCGACTACGCGCCGTATTTCCTCACCGTCAACGCCATCGTCCGCTTCGCCCGCAGCCAGGACATTCTGTGCCAGGGCCGAGGCTCGGCCGCCAATTCCGCCGTCTGCTACGTGCTTGGCATCACCGCCATCGACCCTGATCGCAACGACCTATTGTTCGAGCGTTTCGTCTCCGAGGAACGCCGGGAGCCGCCGGATATCGACGTCGATTTCGAGCACGAACGGCGCGAGATCGTGCTGCAATGGGTGTACGAGACCTACGGCCGAAGCCACGCGGCCCTGTGCGCCGTCGTCACCCGCTACCGCGCCCGCGGAGCCCTGCGCGACGTCGGCAAAGCACTCGGCCTCCCCGAAGACGTCCTGCGCCTGCTCTCGGGCCAGATCTCGCACTGGTCCCGCGAGGGCATCGACCCGTCGCTGCTCGCCGAAGTCGGCCTCAACCCGGATGATCGCAGGCTGCGTCTGGCGCTCGACCTCACCGCCGAACTCATCGGCACCCCGCGCCACCTCTCGCAACATCCCGGCGGCTTCGTGCTGACGCATGACCGTCTCGACGAACTCGTGCCCATCGAGCCCGCCGCCATGCAAGATCGCCAAGTTATAGAGTGGGACAAGGACGATCTCGATGCGCTGAAATTCATGAAGGTCGATTGCCTGGCGCTGGGCATGCTCTCCTGCATGAAGCGCGGGCTGGACATGCTGCGCGACCACAAGGGCCTTGATCTCGACCTCGCGCGCATCCCCTCCGAAGACCCCGCCACCTACGCCATGATCCGAAAGGCCGACACCATCGGCACCTTCCAGATCGAAAGCCGGGCGCAGATGTCCATGCTGCCGCGCCTGAAGCCGCGCCAGTTCTACGATCTCGTCATCCAGGTCGCCATCGTCCGCCCCGGCCCGATCCAGGGCGACATGGTGCATCCCTATCTGCGCAGGCGTGACGGGTTGGAGCGTGTGAGCTACCCCACCAAGGCGCTGGAAAACGTGCTCGGCAAAACCTTGGGCGTGCCACTGTTCCAGGAACAGGCGATGCGCGTTGCCATCGAATGCGCGGGCTTCACGGCGGGGGAGGCGGACCGGCTGCGTCGCTCGATGGCCACTTTCAAACACACCGGCACCATCTCCGCCCTGCATGGCCGCATGGTCAGCGGCATGGTGGAGCGCGGCTACACGCGGGAGTTTGCCGAGAACACCTTCCGCCAACTCGAAGGCTTCGGCAGCTACGGCTTCCCGGAAAGCCACGCCGCCTCTTTCGCGCTGATTGCCTACGCCTCGTCCTGGCTGAAATGCCACCATCCCGATGTGTTCTGCGCGGCCCTGCTGAACGCCCAGCCGATGGGCTTCTACGCCCCCGCCCAGATCGTCCGCGACGCGCAGGCACATGGCGTGCAGGTGCGCCCGGCCTGCATCAACCGTTCAAGGTGGGACTGCACGCTTGAGCCGGACGGCACAGGCTTCGCGGTGCGCCTTGGCTTTCGCATGATCGCAGGCCTCGCCAACGCCGACGCCGCCCAGTTGCTGGCCGCACGCGGGGAGCGCGCATTCGCCTCGGTGGATGACATCTGGCGCCGGTCCGGCATCGGCCCAGGCGCGCTGACCACCCTTGCCGAAGCCGACGCCTTCCTGCCCGCCCTCGGCCTGTCCCGGCGCGAGGCGCTATGGGCCACCAAGGCCCTGCCAGACAGCACGCTGCCGCTGTTCGCCGAACGCGAGGCGGTGGAGCCGGAAGTCGCACTGCGCCCCATGCGCGAGCAGGGCGAGGTGGTGGCCGATTACCGCCAGATCGGCCTCACCTTGCGCCATCACCCACTGACGTTCCTACGCTCCACCTTGCGCCGCACGGGGATCACCGCCTGCGCCCAGGCCGTGGCGGCGCGGGATGGCAAGCGTCTCTCCGCCGCAGGCCTCGTGTTGATCCGCCAGCGGCCCGGCTCTGCCAAAGGCGTCATGTTCATCACCATCGAGGACGAAAGCGGCATCGCCAACATCGTCGTCTGGCCCGCCATCTTCGAGGCGCAACGCCGCGTGGTGCTGTCAGCATCCTTGCTCGGCGTGCGCGGCCGCATGCAGCGCGAGGGGGAGGTGGTGCATCTGGTGGCCGAGGAACTCACCGATCTGTCGCATCTGCTGGCGGGATTGGGCGAGACGGAGGATGATTTCGCCCTGCCGCACGGAAGGGGCGACGAATTCCACCACGGCCCGCCGCCGCCCGACCCACGGACGGAGATGAAGGTGAAATCAAGGGATTTCCGCTAACCAGGCCTACTCCCCCAGCAAACCCCGCGCGAAATCCATCGGGTAGAACGGCTTGAGATCGTCAATCTGCTCACCCACGCCGACAGCATAGACCGGCAGGCCGTATTCCTCCCACCCCCCACCAAACCCCCCATGTGGGGTGTATACTGCCCTGGATGTATACCCTTCTGCAACCCCTCAAAACACACAGTGGCTACTCACACCACACCGTACCACTCTTTCCATTCAAAGAGTTTTGACTTTGTCTTTCTCTGTCTCAGCTACTTGCTTTGAATTAGTTTACATAAAATAGTTCCAAGTACAACATGAGGTCATTTGTCTGT